>JACJYK010000011.1 GCA_020636135.1 Lewinellaceae bacterium | reverse complement strand
CCGGGCGGAGACTGACCCCCTCCTCCGCTGAAGCT
Source organism: Lewinellaceae bacterium (assembly GCA_020636135.1). Taxonomy (NCBI): domain Bacteria; kingdom Pseudomonadati; phylum Bacteroidota; class Saprospiria; order Saprospirales; family Lewinellaceae; species Lewinellaceae bacterium. Next base: position 1,717 of record JACJYK010000011.1, on the reverse strand, counting down.
ACGGCGGGCGGAGACTGACCCCCTCCTCCGCTGAACAGGCTGTGTGGGAATAAAAATGCAAAAAAAAGATTTAACTTAGAGAAAAAAAGCAAGATGCGTTATAAAGAGCCATCATCGCGTTCGGAACTAGCCTTGGGATTAGTGGAGGACTTGGTAGACCAGGAGCATTATATCCGGCTGCTGGATGAATTTGTAGAAAGGGCGGTAAGTGCGGATGAAGAGTCCTATAGCCAAAAGGGGCAATCACAGATCGGGCAACGGCCGTATGGAGCCCGGACGCTGATAAAATTATACTTATACGGTTACCTGAATCGAATAAGCAGTAGCCGACGGCTGGAGGTAGAAACACATCGGAATATAGAAATGATCTGGCTGTTAGGCGGTCTGCAACCGGATTTTAAGACCATAGCGGATTATAGGCGGGATCATGGGGAGTCTATCCGAAGGTTATTCAAACAGCTTAATGCCTTTTTAAAGAGCGGTGGGTATTTGGAAGGCAAGCAAGTCAGCATAGATGGGATGCGGGCCAAGGCTAATGCGAATCGAGGAGCCTTGGGCATCAAGAAAATAGAAAACCGACTAAAACGCCTGGACCAGGAATTGGAAAAATATGTCAGCCAACTGAACTACAATGATGAAGTAGATGACCGACTGGATAGACTGGACGCTTTAGCGGACAAAGAAAAAGAGAGCATTGAGCGCATAGCTGAGTTGCATGAAGAGATCCAGGATCTGTTAAAAAAAAAGCATACATAGAAACAGATCCTAAAAACAAGGTGAATTTCACGGATGTGGATGCGCCCTTGAGCCACAGCCGGGATGGCTGTATGCCGATACACAATATACAAAGCGCTGTATGCGACAAATATAAAATGATCCTGTGTAGCCAGACTACAGCTAAGGCTAATGACCGATCCAACCTTAAACCTATGGTAGAGCAAATCGAAGCTGAGTATGGGGTTCGACCGGAAATTGCCCGGGCCGATTCCGATTATTTTAATATCCCGGATATCCAGCAGTTGGAAGCCTTAGGAACCATTTGTTATTGCAACATACCGAAAAATGCTGAAGGCAGGACAGGAACAGATGAACACGGTCAACCCATCCTATTTACCTATGATGTTCAACTTGATCAATATACCTGTTCGCAAGGAAAGCCGTTGGTGCGCAAAGGATACGAAACTAAAGGACAGCGCAAAGCCGTACGTTACCAGGGAACCCAATGCCAGGATTGCCCAATAAGGGAAAAATGCACCAGGTCTACACGTGCTCGTACAATTTACCGTTACGATGATGAGCAATGGAAAGAACAATATATTCGCCGGATGAAATCCCCAAATGGGCGCCGGCAAAGTGCCTTGCGAAGGGCAAATGTAGAGCACCCCTTTGGCACCATAAAGGTTACAATGATGGATCGCCTTCAACTCAAGTTGCGAGGTACTTATAAGGTCCACACCGAAGTATGCTTATACCATTTCGCTTATAATTTCAAGCGCTTGGTCAATATTGCATCCTTCGAGCACATTCGGCTGATGATCCGAAATTTTGACTTTAAAACTAAGTAAACCAAAGCAAAAACCCGTTTAGTTGCACCCTGTCGTGGTATACCGCAGGGGCTCACGCAAGCTACTTTGGGTGGGGGACTCCCGTTTGGATGAGGATTAAGGGTATTGACTTTCTGTTCCCACACAGCCTGTGAAGCTACGGCGGGCGGAGA
>JACJYK010000010.1 GCA_020636135.1 Lewinellaceae bacterium | reverse complement strand
CCCGACCCATCTTAATGGATCTGGCAGCCAACTCCGGCTGAAGTAATCGAAATACTTTATCGGTAGCTAATCGGGGCTGCAAGTATCGTTCCCGATGCGCCAAATTCAATACCGTATCGTTTTGATCCAACTCCTGAAGGCTTTGCTCCTGGCTCTTGTAATAAGCCGCTCGGCTATATCTGAAATATTGGCAAATCATTTGGATGCTAATGGCCAGTTTCCGTATTCCCAGCTTGGAATGAACACGGAGCATCACTTTTGATCCCGCTTTTTTTTTAATGACTCCTTGTCTACGCCCAATTGTTCGCAGGCTATCTCCAGATAGCTTTCATTGGCCAGGCTTTCCAACTGAAGGTTCACCACCAGTTTGCGAAGCTCTTCATTCTCTTGCTTTAAACGTTTGACCACATCTTGTTCTTTGATATCCATTACCAGTACTTGTTTCGACAATAAATGATTCTTGCCATAGCGTACCAACCACTTCTTTACCGTGTTGGTCCCTTTGATCTCATACTTCTTCGCTACTCCTGTAGCACTTAATCCCTCCGTTTCCATCCGACGGATTACTTCCATCTTAAATGACTCACTGTAGCGTATCGTTTTACGCTGTTTTACTCCTTTGTTCATGATTTTGCAAAGTTAATCATGTCAACCTATTTCAGGAACAGACACCCTCTCTCACCCTCTCACCCTCTCACTCTCTCACTCTCTCCCTCCCTCCCTCTCCCCCCGCTTATCCAGTATCGTCGGATCCAGCTCCTTCGCCTTTTGAATGTAGGCGTCTCCCTGAGCCGCATCTCCGGCGCTGTGCCAGGCCAAACCCAGATTGAACCAGGCATCGGCGTTTTGAGGCTGTAATTTTGTGGCGATGCCAAAATACTCGACGGCTTTTCGCGGGTTGTTCCCGATGCCGTATGCCACGCCCAGCAGCCGGACTGTTTCATACTCATCCGGTCGCAGTTTATACGCTTCTTCCAGGTATCCGATGGATTTGGCCAGGTCGTGCTGAACCTCGCCGTAGAATTTGCCGGCATCGCGATAGGTGATCCCCAGGTTATTGATGGCCTCCTGGTATCCCGGATCAATATCGAGCGCGTGTTTGTAGCCGGCAATGGATTCTTCGTATTGTTTCAGATAATTGAAGGCATTGCCCAGCAGCAACCAGGCATTTTTGTAGTCGGGGTGCAGGTTGACGGCTTCCCGCAGATGGCCGACGGCCTCCTGCAGCATTTGCGTCC
>JACJYK010000009.1 GCA_020636135.1 Lewinellaceae bacterium | reverse complement strand
TGGGTCAGCCGGCAGCATGTTCTTGATGGCATCCCGTAGTGCATTTAAGCGGGCTTCACGTTCAGTGATTTCTTCATTGGCTTCGCCGTCTTTTGGTAGCGGACGGTGGATGCTTATGCCTTTTCCAATCAACTCATTCCGCAGTGCCTCCAGCCAACGATGCAGGTGTAGTGTGGAATAACAATCTTCTTCGTTGTAGCGCTCCACCGTATAGCTAATGGCTTCGTCCAGGGTGGCATCGCCGATCTCCAGGCTGGATTGCAGAGCCCGCAATGCTTGTCCGGCTTCCTGTAATGGCGTTTCCCGTTCAAATCCATAAAATCGCTCCATCTCTTTGAGCGAATACGACTCTACACTGGCCCGGATGGCATGCCGTAAGACCTGGTACAGGTCGATGAACCGTTCGCCACGCAGCAATTGATCCACCTCCTGGATGTGCGTATTGTGTTTGGTCATCAGCCGCTTTAGGGTCGCCGGCTCGTAAGGTGCGAAGTGGTAAATGTGCATATCCGGATTTGCCTCCCGCCGGGCATGCAGCCAGTCGATCAATTCAACAAACTGCTCCTTTTCTTCCGCACCATTCAGTGCCCAGCGGGCCTGGTAGGTCCAGTCCTGGTTATCATCTTTAAGGACTACCCCAAAGAGGTATTGCAGTCCGCCATCTTCCAGAAAGCGATCGGATTCCAGGTCCAGGTAGACATCACCCGGGCTTGGTTCGGGAAGCAAAAGAAATCCTTTCCGGGGTGCTCCCTCATCCTGGATTACCGGAAGTAATTCATAGAGGTTTTCGTGTTGGGTTCTGCCGCGGTCCTGGATATTGGCCTGCTGATGCAGCTTGATATAAGTCTCTTTTTGTCCGCGGTGTGGGCGGAAGGTGGGCTCCTTACTGGCCAGTTCATTTAATTTGGTGATGCCATTACCGGATAATTCTGCGATTGCCATCCGCGAGATGCCGGCGACATAGGTCAGGTGATCGTCGTCGCGGCGTTGCTTTTCACAGCGCTTCCACCAGGTGCATTGTTCGCAGTGCGGGACCGGATCAGGATAGGAATTTTCTAGTTCTTCCGTACCGATCATCGCTCCAAACTGCTTTTTGAGGTGGCGA
>JACJYK010000008.1 GCA_020636135.1 Lewinellaceae bacterium | reverse complement strand
CCGGTTTCCCCGGTAATTATTACCGGCTCCCTGCTATCGGCAATAGCTTCAATGTATCGAAACAGCACCTGCATGTCGCGCTGGCAGGTAATAATATGGGAGAAGCACTCGGGCCGTTTCACCCCTTTCTCTATCAGGCTGTGTCGCAGCGCACCGACCTCCCGGCGCAGCCCCCTGATCTCCAGGGCACGCCGCACACAGGAGACAAACCGGTTCTCCTCTACCGGCTTGACCAGGTAATCAAAGGCTCCTTCTTTCATGCAGGAGACGGCTGTCTCCAACTCCTGTGAAGCGGTCATGACAATCACCGGCACTTCCGGGTAATTCTGCACCAGTTGCGGCAGCAGTTCGGTGCCGGGGATGTGGGGCATGAAAAGATCCAGTACAATAACGCCCGCCTTTTCCGATTGCAGAAGAGGCATCAGCTCCCGGCCGTCACTTAAAGTAGTCACGGATCGAATACCTCGGCTATTTAACAGGTAACCCGTTCCGAACAGGATCTCCTCTTCATCGTCAACCATGACGACAGGCAGATCACTCACTTTCTTCGTCACAATCCTCTCCTATCTGACTCCGCAAGATACGGGTAGCAGCATGATCACATCCGTACCTTTGCCGGGTCCGCGAATTCATCACCATCTCAGCGTTGATGCATACAGGCTGAATGGCTGTGATTCCGTATTACAAAGCGCATGACTGCTATTTCCGTCGGAAATAGGAGAACAGGTATTCCAATCAGGAAGCGGAAGATCCCGCCCTTATCCACCCAATCACAAAGAACAGCAATGTGGTTACTATGACCAAGGGCCATGGACTCGAAACGATCGCCAAAATGATGAGGATGCTCGTACCGACGAGGATCAGGAGAAACCGTATGAGCTTTCCAAAACGCGCATTGGTTGCTGCCACTTCCCAGATCGGATGTGTCATTACAGCGTATACAATGCGAAAGAGTTTTCCCTGGTCAGGAGCTTTTTTCCTGAGACCCGGATTATCAATAACTTTTTCCTGATCACGATGGGGTTTGTACTTGCGCTGGGTCAAGGTTACCTCCATGGCTTTTTTATTGACGCGTCAATCCGGCCAATAAAGACCGGTTGAATTTCCTGCGTTCTGCTTACACACTTCCGGGCACACTTGGGTCAACGAGAACGGACTGTTTCCTGGTGTTGGAGTTCATAGCACGCTTCTCCATGAATTCCTTGGGAGGCCCATCCACAGATGTATCCATCAAGGCCGGCACAATAGATGCAATCAATACGATCGTTAGACCAAGGCCAAAAAGGAGCGTCAAAACCTGTAATAACCAACCGCCAGTAATCAGGTAATGGCTCGAGAAAACGTATCCGATGGCGACAATAGCGAGAGCGAAGCGCCCATTGGGTGTAAATTTAAAAGCTAACATGGCAAGTTCTCCGTAGATGAAACACTGGCGAATCAATCCAGCAGTTTTTACCGCAGCGTCCGAAGCCATGCGGCGAAGAGGCTGCTTGCCATTTAAAAGAGCAGAAAAAATGCCAACTTTAATTTATTGAATAAAGTCTTTTGGTAACAATGTGATAGGTTCGTCTACACAACCGGATAAAAAGGCTCCGGGCTGCAGCAGAATCTCCGGATCTAAATGAAAAAATGGATTAATCGCTTATTTATCATCAAGATTACTGAATATCGGAAACTGCACAGAGCAAAGAATGCTGCACCCCTCTCTCGCTTCACGTTTTCCAGCACCTTGCCAGGTGGAGTGAGGGCCGACGGCCCGGATCTATCCGAAAAACATTCGCAACCTGTACAGAAAACGTCGTACCTTGTGGTAAGGCGCTGGTACAAACATGACTATCAGGAAAAAGATGGCTACAGATACAACACCAACGACACCCAACATCGTGTAGGCATTGAAAACAAGGTACATGTAAGCAACAGCCAGAGCAGCCCGTACCAGTGTATTGGCAGCCCCTCCCAGTAGCTCCTGCCGGGCTCGTTTAATTTCGCGCATCAGCATCGCTGCCATCAATGTGTCCTTGATATTCTTTTTAGGCATCATGTGTACCTCCCGCCAATCTCGGTAATAGTCAGCAACTACCAGACCAACTCTAAATGCGGTAGGAGTTACCCCTATGTATCAGCCGTTTAAGCAGTCACCTCTAAA
>JACJYK010000007.1 GCA_020636135.1 Lewinellaceae bacterium | reverse complement strand
TAACTTACTTATATCCACGTATTTCTTGTATCAAAGTTGCGCTTTTTTCCAGGGTTTATGATTCGGGTCTAGTTGATCTAAAGGACTTTTGATCATATCGAGGGACTTATTCGTAACATGCGTATAAATCAATGTCGTTTTGATGTCCTTATGACCAAGTAATTCCTGGATGAAACGCACATCAGTGCCCTGGTCCAAGAGATGTGTAGCGAAACAATGCCTTAAGGTGTGTGGCGTTACCTGACGATGAATCTTCGCTTTCTTCGCAGCGCGTTTTACGATTTGCTGGACACTGGTTGCGGCATAGGGGGAATCCTCCCGTTGCCCTTCGAATAACCAGTACTTGGGTTTATATTGATCAAAATAAAAGACCAGTAATTCCTTAAGCCGCGCACTGAGCATGACCGAACGATCTTTCTTACCCTTACCCCCTCGCACAATAATTTGATTTCGATCCCAGTAAATGTCGGCAATTTTTAACGATAGGAGTTCATTGAGTCTTAAGCCACTGCTGTAGATCGTATACAAGACTGCCACATGCTTAAGATTGTCTACGGAGCGGAATAAACGATCGACTTCGGATAAACTTAAAATAACCGGTAAGCGATGCGCTTTCTTAGGTCTCTTGATTTGTTCAATTTCGATTGCAGTCGCAAATTGTACTTTTTCAAAATAAAATTTTACTGCGCTTACAGCTGCGTGTAATAAGCTTTCACTTACCTCTTGAGTTGCCAGTAGGGACAAATACGCATTCACATCTTTTTCTGTGGCTTCGATGATTGATTTTGGATGCAGCCACTGTAAAAAACCGTACAGTTTACCGGTGTATTGTTTAATAGTCCTCCAGCTGTATCGCATTCGTATCAGCGTGTCCGTGAATGTCTTTAAGACATGCTGGTGATTATGAAATTTAAGGAGTAAAACCCGTTGTTGATCTCCAGGCGAAGGAACTACCGTCTTTACCAGCTTGGGATCAACGGGGACCCGGTTGATGACTTTAGCTCCGGCTTGCTTAAAGTGTTCGATGACCCGTATTATGAGTTTATCATCATAAGGAATCCACCAGCGTTTAAACTGTTTGTCATATTCCCTCCATGTCAGGCGACGAATAAAATCCTGATCCACACCATACCCGGAAAGTTTGATCGCCACATGCTTAGGATGCTCTGGAGTATGATACAATTCAATAACAATGGGATCGGTGGACCGACGAATCAAGTCATCAATTTTCTGGTAAACAAGAATCTCCCAATAATTAAAATGGGTTTGTATTGCTTCTAAGTTCGCAACGGTTGCTTTGACCAGCCACATTCTATCCGTGCTTTGCCACCATCCTTTTAATTCCTTTAGGAACAACACATCTTCTTCGCGAAAAGGCATTTTGATTAAAAAATGTCTATTGTTGTAAGTAATCTCCAGGCCTTTCCATTCATTGGATGGTCTGGATATGTTCGCAGCCTGTTTGTCGCCGTCTTCAGGCATTACGAAGTGCTCCGCCTCAGGGACGGATATGCCGGAGTTTTCACTTAATGACCCGGCAAAGTCAGTGGTACCGGTAATTGAAGAATGTTTTGAGGTTGATGGTTTAAGAGATAAAAGTGTGGTGCTCGCTGAGGTATCTTGTGTGGTTGTTATTTTGACAGTTTCTTGTATTTTTTGTGAGGAGCTTGTATCATGAAATAATGCCTTTACATCTACCCAAATTACACCTTTACAGTGAGCCAATAAACGAAAGTAATTTTCATTCGTTGCCGGAATGTACAAACAACGATGTGTGCGTGAAAAGCGGATGCCTTCCAATTTCATGAGGTGGGTTTTGATCCGGTCATCATATGGAAAACGCAGGGCCATCTGTTTCGCTCCGAGATGATCCATTAAAGTTACCGTGATCTGCGGTGCCGTTTGGGGGTGATTTTCTAATGGTGTATTTGCCAATAAGGTAGTCATGGTGGATCGATTGTTATCCAATATAAGTTTAATATTTTAATTATTGGAACGGATTTCTCCGTTGCTGTTCATGCTTCGCCTTCAGTTCCGGATGCCGACCGGGGAATGAGCGTCGGTACGGAATGACCAATAGGTTTAAAACCTTTATGTTGATTCAGGAGTAGCTTTCGCTCTCCCGGATCGCCTTTTCGATCATCGGAGCGAAATGGCGGTATTCCAGCTGGTGGACCTTGTGGGCGATGTCTTCCGGGGTGTCACTTTTCGTGACATCACAACGGGCCTGGAAATAGATGCGGCCTTCGTCGTAACGCGTATTGACAAAATGGATGGTGATGCCGGTCTCGGATTCGCCGGCGTCCCTGACAGCCTCATGTACATGCATGCCGTACATGCCCTTGCCTCCGTATTTGGGCAGCAGCGCCGGGTGGATGTTCAGTATGCGGTCCGGAAAAGCTTCGACGAGATCCGGAGGGATGAGGAGGAGGAAGCCGGCCAGGATGATCCAGTCGATACCCCGATCCTTCAAGAGCTGGGCGACCACACCTTTTTGCCGCAGCATGGATTTGTCAATCACGAGCAGAGGGACGCCAAATTCCCGGGCGTGCCTGATCACGCCAGCGTGCGGATTATTGGTCACGATGGCACTGACGCGGATCGCTGGGTGGTGTTCAAAATATTCCATGATCTTGCGCGCATTGGAACCGATGCCGGAGGCGAAGATGGCCAGGTGATGCATCGGAACGCTAGGATTTGAGGGTAGCGTAATAACGCGCATTCGAGGGGTCGAGGTGTGTCATCACATCGTAGACCTTGGTCTTCTGGGCGGCATCTGCCACCTTGAATACCTGGACCACCTCATTGGCTTTGATGGTCGCGATCAGCTGGATGATCATCGAGGAAGGATAGCTGGTGCGAACCTGGTCAAATTGCTCGATGGCGGCAGCCATGGCCGCGCGGCCCTTCACGGGATCGGTGTACATCATGTCCAGCCCCTGGCGGTGGTATTCGTAGTAGGCATTGCGCAGCGGCTTCACCCGGGCATTGCGCAGATTTTCGATGATCCAGTAGCGGTTGTTGCGCGTGCCGACTGACTTCCAGCCGTTGTCTTCCGAGACCTGATTGGAAGGCAGCTGGTTGATGACGGCTTGGGCGGCATCGAAATAGGGATCGCCGCCGAAGGGCGAAAAAGTGTCGTAATCCAGTCCCAGGATGATGTTGCAATAGAAGGTCACGATCGATACGAGATTGGAGTTGTAGACATTCTTGATGTACTGGATGGGGGTGCCTTCCGAATACTCGAACACAATGTTGGGATCCTGGTAGGCGAAGGTCTGGGTCTCGTACGTCGAGCCGTATACCGGGCGCACGGCATTGATGTTTAGCGTAGCCTGAAAGTTGCCGTCGTTGCCCTCCTTGGTGATGGCCAGGATCCAGGTGCACTGGATGCGTTCATCCTGGTTGTATTGATCTTCGGTCCATTTGGTTTCGTTGATCAGGTTGCGCAGATCCTGCTCCAGCGTGCGGAAGATCTTGGGATCCGTAGACTGAAGCTTGGGGGTGTTGATGGTAACGTTGGCATTTAATTCCTGGGCAGAGAGCGAAGCGGTGTCCAACCACCAGGCGGTCAGCACCATCAAAAGAGCTGCGGTATATCGCGTCATACTTATTTATTTCTGGACCAAATGTACCAATTGCTGCACAATGTCGGCAGCTACGGCCTGCTTTGATTTTAACTCAAAATCCAGCGCTTTATTGTCCGGGAACAGGAAGCGCACTTTATTGGTGTCGTAGTTGAATCCGGCTCCGGCATCGTTCAGCGAGTTGAGAACGATGAAGTCGAAATGTTTTTTCTTCAGTTTCTCCAGGGCGTGGGTGGTTTCATTTTCAGTCTCCAGGGCAAAACCTACGTGGATCTGGCCTGCCTTCTTTTCTGCTCCCAGGCTGGCGGCGATATCCACCGTCTTATGCAGCTCCAGGGCCAGCGTGTCGCCGGTCTTCTTGATCTTCTGTGCGGAAGGGGCTGCCGGGGCATAGTCGGCTACGGCGGCGGCCAGGACGCAGATGTCCTGCTGTGCGTGAATGGCTTTGGCCGCATCGTACATCTCCTGTGCCGTCTGTACCCGCTCCACCTGGATGCCGGGATTGGCGGGCGCCAGCTTGCTCGGTCCGAGGATCAGCGTGGTGGCGGCTCCGGCCTGGGCCAGCGCCTCCGCGATGGCGATGCCCATCTTACCTGACGAATGATTGCCAATGAAGCGCACCGGGTCGATGGGCTCATACGTCGGGCCGGCGGTGACCAGGGCTTTTTTGCCCTGCAGCGGTCCATTCTGGCGGAAGTATACCCGCAGGTGTTCAAAGATATGGGGTGGCTCGGCCATGCGGCCCATGCCGATCAGTCCGCTGGCCAGTTCGCCCTGCTCGGCGGGTATGATCTCTACGCGGTCGGCGATCAGCTGCTGGACGTTTCGCTGCGTGGTGGGGTGGTACCACATGTCGACGTCCATGGCCGGGGCGACAAATACGGGGCAACGCGCTGAGAGGTACGTGGCCACCAGCACATTGTCCGACTGGCCGCTTGCCAGCTTGGCCAGCGTATTGGCGGTCGCCGGGGCGATGATGAAGGCGTCTCCCCACATGCCGAGTTCGACGTGGTTGTTCCAGCCGTTTTCGTTGAGGACGTCGGTCCACACCTCGTGTTTGGAAAGGGTGCTGAGGGTCAGCGGGGTGATGAACTGCGTGGCGCCGGGCGTCATGAGGACACGTACCTGTGCGCCGGCCTGGATGAACAGGCGGACGAGAAATGCCGATTTGTACGCAGCAATGCTGCCGCTGATACCGATGATGATCTTTTTGCCGGCCAATCCGGTAGAAGCATTCATAACGCAGGATTTACCCACCCCTGCTTCCCCTGTCCGGAGGGGATCTCCTTGCGTACGTTACGGGGTGGACTCCGTATCAGTCTTCCAGGATGGGAGCTCTTTTCCGATCGGTGTAGCGGTGATACAGTTCGTTGTTCAAAAATTCATTGGTAGCGATGACTGCCGGGTTGGGCAGGCGCTCGTAAAACTTGGAGATCTCGATCTGCTCCTTGTTTTCGTGCACTTCCTCGATGGTCTCGGAAGTAGCGGCGAATTCGTCCAGCTTCTGGTGCAATTCCTGTTTGATTTCGGAAGACAGCTGACGGGCGCGTCTCGAGATGATGGCCAATGCTTCGTACACGTTGCCGGAGCGCTTGGACATGCTCAGCAAATCGCGGGCGGAGAGGTTAGGATCCATTCCTTGAACTTTGGATTTGATATCGCTCATTTTCCAATAATTTCAGTTTGGTTTTTGATTCGGCTACGATGTCGCGAATCTCGCGCAGGTAAGTGCTGTTGCGGTGTTTCTTAATGAACTCCTCACCACGCTGGACGGCTTCCTCGTAGCGTTCTTTGCGCTTGTCGTAGACGCTGTTGGAAGCGTATTCGAAAGCGGATTTGATGATGTAATAACGTACTTCATCCGGACGCTTGGTGTCCGGGAAGTCTTTCAGCATGTTATCCAGTGAATAAATGGCGGCCTGGTATTGCCGCAGGTTGTAATACAGGATGCCCTGCTGAAAGGCTTTTTCTTCGAGCTTGAGACGCAATTCATCCATGAGGGTATTGCACTGAGTGTTGCGCTCGCTGTTGGGGTAGGAATTGATAAATGTCTGGAGGGCGTTGATGGCCTTGACGGTGTTGTCCTGATCCAGACGCCAGGTCGGTGACAGCAGGTAATAGCAGTAGGCGGAGAGGAAATCCGCTTCTTCCCGCCGTGATGAGTTGAGGAATCCGTTAGCAAAATTCTTGAAATACTGTGATGCCATCTCGTAATCCCGCAGGTGATAGTAGCTGTCGGCCATCATGTAGTTGAGGTCTTCGAACTCGGACCTGCCGCGGAAGCTGTTGATGATGATCTCGATCAGCGAGAGGGCTTTCTGGTATTCGCCGTCCTTGTAGTATTCGACTGCTTTTTTCTGGATGCGCTCCGGGTCATTGCTCAGCCGCACCTGTTCGTATTCACTACGGCAGGCGGCCAGCAGGCTAACCAGAACGGCGAGGATCAGAAAACGATTTTTCATAAGGGTGCAAAGATACGCTTTTTTCATCGAGAGGCAAATATTCTTATCGGGAGGCAATAGATTCAAAATCAGGTGTTTAATGTGGAATGGTGATTGATTCCTTTGAAACGTCCGGGAGGTGTTGGTTGTGTCGGAAGGGTAGGGTTTTAACGATTTATTATTTATTAGTAGGCAGTAGGTAGTATTCAGTATTCAGTAGACAGTAGGCAGTATTCAGTAGACAGTAGACAGGAGAGGGTAAGCAATAGTCAGGGCAGTAAGCATTCAATAGTGAGGAATTGATTGGGGACATAAGTTGGAAAAGATTTGGAGTTTTAACCGCTCCATATGGAATGACCAAGGAATGGGGAGAAAGAGTAAAGGGTAGGAGGTTCTAATTTGATTGAGATTATCTGTCATGCCTACAGCACTCTGAAATCTCATTGGAACTGAATCAGCGGATTGAAATCCGCTACTACAAGATGTATC
>JACJYK010000006.1 GCA_020636135.1 Lewinellaceae bacterium | reverse complement strand
TGATTTTAAGGAATTAGATATAGAGTATACCGCTGATATGCTTCGGTCCTTTTATAAACTGGATGATAACAATGTCCAAAGTAAGGTAACTCTTGAATCGATAGATTATCGAATCGGAGGAAGAGCAAAAGGAACATTTAGTTTAAGGCTCATAAATGATACTTCAAATGATGTTATCGAAATCACCAATGGTAAGTTTGACGTCCTGATTGAGAAGCCTTAACTATTTCACAAAGGCTGCCCACTAATTTTATACATGTTGAAATTCTTCCAGATTTGATGATGATGGTGGCATGATTACTCGAGCTAGGTTCCAGTCATCTGTACCAGGAGCTTGGAATAAGGCGTTTTGTCTATACATTTAAAATGTATTTTTAGTGATACCTTGGGTAAAAAGCCTTTTTATCATGACTCCGTTCTACATCAACCGCCGTGCCTTTCTCAAGACTTCATCCGCTTCGTTGGCCGTATCCATGCTGGGCCTTTCCGGACTGGATGCCCTCTTTCCGGAGAAGAATTACCGGGTGGGACTGATCGGTGCGGGCTGGTATGGGAAAAGCGATCTGTGTCGCCTGATCCAGGTGTCGCCGGTCGAGGTGGTAGCCATCTGTGATGCCGACCAGCACATGCTGGACGGTGCCAATGAATTGATCAGTCAGCGACAAATTTCACATAAAAAGCCGGTGGGTTACCGCGATTACCGCAAAATGCTGGCCGAACAGGAGCTGGATATCGTCCTGATCGGTACGCCCGACCACTGGCATGCCCTGACTGCCATTGCGGCGATGAAAGCCGGAGCACATGTGTACGTACAAAAACCAATCAGTGTGGATGTCCTGGAAGGTGAGGCCATGGTCGCCGCAGCCCGCAAATACAAACGGACGGTGCAGGTAGGGTTGCAACGCAGGAGTACCCCTCACCTGGTAGATGCCAAAGCAAAAATTGTTGATGCCGGCATGTTGGGCAAGATTTCGCACGTCGAACTGTGCTGTTACTACCATATGCGTTCCAACGACAATCCTCCGGTACAGCCGGTGCCTGATTATTTCGATTACGATACCTGGACCGGTCCGGCTCCGATGCGTCCCTTCCTGGGGTTGCCCCATCGTGGTTGGCGCACCTACATTGAATACGGTAATGGCATCGTCGGCGACATGTGTGTCCATATGTTTGACGCTACTCGCTGGTTGCTGGGTCTGGGCTGGCCGGACCGCGTGCGTTCCACAGGAGGTATCTACGTTCAGAAAGGAGGAAAGTCGACCATCTCCGACACCCAGACAGCCTGGTTTGAGTATCCGGAGCTGACCTGTGTATGGACGCACCGTACCTGGGGCACTCCGGCGGATCCGGAATATCCCTGGGCCTTCAAGATCTACGGTGAAAAGGGCACCCTGATGGGAGACCCCTATAAATACGATTTTGTCCCGGTGAGCCGCGATGAAACACCCATCCACCAGGATGTGCTCTTCGAACGCGAGAAGTATCCCGAGGACCTGACCGAGAAAGATATTGAGTTGCATGCTGCTCCCGCGACCCGCGGACAAATGATCAATTTCCTGGGCGCCATCGCCGGTGGTAGCCGGCCCATTGCGGATATCGAGGAAGGGCACATCTCTTCTGCCAGCTGCATCCTGGCCAATGTGTCCATGGACCTCGGCGGGCGTACCCTGTCTTACGATCCGGTGACGAAGACCATACCCGGCGATGCGGAAGCGACGGAGCGACTGGCCCGGAAGTATAGGGAAGGGTGGGAGAGACCCACGTTTTAAATGTTGAATGTTGAATTCTAAAATATCCATACGATTTTTCGATGACCGAGAAGTACGTGCTGTTTGGGACGAAGAAAATGCCAAATGGTGGTTTTCGGTATTGGATATTGTAGCTGTTCTAAATGATCAAAACGACTATAAAAAAAACCGAAATTATTGGAAGTATCTGAAAGCCAAATTGAAGAAAGAAAACAGTGAAGTGGTTAGTGCCACTACCCAGTTGAAATTGACGGCACCTGATGGTAAGAAAAGGTCATCTGATATGCTCGATTATGATGGGATTATTGCTTTGGGCAAGCAATTTCCTAGTAAAAAGGCTAACCGTTTCATAGAATGGTTTTCCTATAGCGATGAAACAATAGACGGAAAAAGTAAAACGAAGGCTTATGCCTTATTCGAAAGTTCTTTTATTGACAGCTTAGAAGTAGGAACGACTAAAGGGTTGCAACAAATTCATGCATATTTATTCGGAGGATTGTATGATTTTGCCGGTCAAATCAGGCAAAAAAATAACTCAAAGGCTGGATTTCAATTTGCAATGGTCCAGTTTCTCCATTGATTATTCATATTATTATGAAGAGAATTAGGAGATATGAAGATTTCAAATAAAACACATCTTTTATTGTTCCTCTTTGCAATTACAAATGTAAAAGCCCAGGATATCACTGGAACCGCCACCAACCTGGTAGCTCAGGGCGCTGCTCTGACCCCCGCATCCCAGGAATATACCTTCACGGAAGGGCCGGCGGTGGACCGCAAAGGTGACGTTTATTTTACCGACCAACCCAATGACCG
The DNA here is from genome assembly GCA_020636135.1 of Lewinellaceae bacterium. NCBI lineage: Bacteria > Pseudomonadati > Bacteroidota > Saprospiria > Saprospirales > Lewinellaceae > Lewinellaceae bacterium. The sequence continues at coordinate 18,062 of JACJYK010000006.1, read as the reverse complement.
GATCCTGAAATGGAGCAAAAAGTACGGGCTGGAGGTGTGGATGCAGCCATCCGGCCGGGCCAATGGATTGTATTTCGACGACCAGGGCAATTTACTGGCTTGTGCCGATGAGCACAATCAATTGTGGAAGATCAATCCCCAAAAACAGGTGTCGGTGTTGATCGATCGTTACGAGGGTAAATTGCTCAACGGGCCTAATGACCTCTGGATCGATCCGAAAGGGGGCATCTATTTTACCGATCCATTTTATAAAAGAGATTATTGGGATCACAGTGAGAAAGAGATCGAACAGGAATGCGTCTATTATCTGGCGCCGGATGCAGCCAAACCCCGCGTTGTTGATGCTGACTATCAGCGGCCGAATGGCATCATCGGCACACCGGATGGCAAGAAGCTTTATGTGGCTGATATACAGGGTAGCAAAATTAACGTGTACGACATTGACCGTAACGGAGATCTGAAAAACCGTCGTTCCTTTGCACCGATGGGCTCCGATGGCATGACGCTCGATAATCAGGGCAATGTTTACGTCACCGGAGACGGTGTGACCGTGTTTAACCCGGCCGGCGAACAGATCCTGCACATCAGCGTGCCTGAACAATGGACTGCGAATGTGACCTTTGGAGGGAAGAAGGAAAAGACGCTTTTTATTACGGCCATGAAGTCTCTGTACACCCTGGATATGAATGTCCATGGCGTGCGCTGGCACCATCAGTAGATGCATAGCAATACGTCCAAGAATAAATCCGGTTGATTGTAATTTCCCGCAAAAGGGTAAGGATACAGAGCAAAACGATAAAATGCAATGACCATTTCACTCGTTTGACGATATAAGCATATACAGCTATACAACTAACAAATAAACAAATAAACACATAAACACATAAACACATACACACCACCCAATTGCAACCTGTTATGTCCTGCCAAACCAAGTATTATTTACTCCTTTTACTGATCCTTTTTGTCCAGTGTTCCAAAGAAGAACAGGAGTCGGCGGCAGCCACTGAAATGCAATCGCTGGTGAAAGAGATCAGCGCTTATACCAAAAACAGGCAACCCGGATTTAACATCATTCCACAAAATGGGATGGAGCTTGCATTTGTTGATCTTGATCCCAATGGCGCGTTGGAACAGGATTATCTGGACGCTGTTGATGCTTTTGGTATTGAGTCACTGTACTACGAAGGGTCCCGGATGGAAGATATGGAACGGGTAAGCGAAGCGAAATCGCTGGCGAAGCATAAACCGGTCTTTGTCGCAGAATACATTGATGATCCTAATGCCTATACAGCAGCATTACAGATAAATAAAGGGCTGGGATTTATACCTTTCATCCGCACCAGTGACAATTACGATTACCAGTACATTCCTTCGGCATTGGAAGATGAAAACGCCCGGAATATCCTGGAGATGGAGGACGCGCGCAATTTCCTTTACCTGATCAGCACAGATGCATTCAGCGCCAAGGATGATATGCTCAGTGCCATCGCGAATACCAATTATGATCTGGTATTGATCGACCTCTTTTTTAATGATGCTCCGTTAACCACTGAGGACCTGGCCAGAATCCGTTTCAAGGCCAATGCGGGGCGACGGCTATTGGTGGCCTACGTAAACATAGGAGCAGCGGAAAACTATCGTTATTACTGGCAATCGGACTGGAAACGCGGCAAACCTTCCTGGTTGAAGAAAAACTATCCAGGCTATCCGGATGAGATTTATGTCGAGTTCTGGAATGAAGCCTGGAAAGAAATCTTATTTGGCAACGGTGATGCTTATCTGGATCGCATCATCGATGCAGGATTTGATGGCGCCTATCTGGACAATGTGGAAGCTTATTATTTCCTGTATCACAATTAGCTACACCGCTTTTCGGGAAACACCTTTCGCCTTTCGCTGTAACACCCCAACACAAAGAATCCATGACACCCTGATACCATTACAATTTGCACATTTAAGATTATTTGATTTCAGATTTCAGATTTGCGAGCTAATACACCGTGATACCCTGATACCATATCACCGTGACACCCAAACACCCAACACCAAACATCAAACACCGTAACACCGTTACGCCCAAACACCAAACACCAAACATCAAACACCTAGAAACAATCAAACATCGATACCCTGTATTACCCACCCCTGGATCCCCTCCGGGGAGGGAATTTCACATTTCAAATTATTGATTTCAGATTTCAGATTTGCGAGCTGATACACAGTGATACCACGACACCACGACACCACGACGCCCCAACACCAAACATCAAACATCAAACATCAAACACCCAAACACCAAACACCCAAACACCAAACATCAAACATCAAACATCAAACACCCCAACACCCAAACACCCTCCCCCCCATTAACTTTTAATCTTCGGAAGACGTTATTATTGTGGTAAGATCAGTCTAGAATCTAAAGTCTGGCATCTAACATCTAAATCTGTATCTTTACACCCTCAAAATTGAATCATGAGTCAAGAGAGCAAGAGTCTGAAACCGATATACAACGAAAAAGGAGAAGCATTAAGCCCCATCTTGCCCCCGGAAATAAAGAATTTTTTGATTGATATCGATGGGACCATTTGCGATGACGTTCCTAACGAAGAACCGGAACGCATGCGGACAGTGCCACCGTACCCGGATGCACTGGAGGTGATCAACCGCTGGTTTGATGAAGGTCATATCATTACATTTTTTACCTCCAGAACGGAAGAACACCGTGCCATCACCCAGGTTTGGCTGCAGGAATACGGATTCAAATACCATCATCTGCTGATGAATAAGCCCCGTGGCGGCAACTACCACTGGATCGATAACCACATCGTACGGGCCACCCGTTTCAAAGGGAAATTTACCGATCTGGTTACCAAGGTAGCAGAGATCGAGGTTTTTGATCACGACTAGATCTTCCTTGATTCCAAATCCCTGATGGCTGCCGGCCAGTCTGTCCACCGGAATTTGAACCCTTCCCTTTGGATTTTGTCCGCGGACAGGCGTCCCCCTTTAAGTAAGATGTCGGCAAAAGAGCCGGTAAATAGCCGAATGATCCATGCCGGAATACGTATCGTAATCCAGGTTTTTTTCTGCCTGCCCATAGCCTGAACCCACGATTTCATGGTAAGCGGCTGAGGACTGGTGCCGTTATAGGATCCGGATGAGTTCTTATTTTCCAATAAAAAAATCATCAGTCGCGCCATATCCTCAATGTGGATCCAGGAATAATACATCTCACCGCGCCCTAAATACCCGGCAATCTTAAGATGCATGCTCATTGTGATCAGGGGGTAAATTCCTCCACGGTAACTGGTCACCAAACCGGTGCGTACGATACAGGTACGAAATGGAAGTGGTTCACGGTCCGTTAAGGCAGCTTCCCACAGCGCACAGGTCTTTCCTAAAAAATCATCATCCGGGGCGGTATCTTCCCGCAGCCATTCATCATTTCGGTCCGGATAATAGCCGCTGGCGGATCCATTGATAAAAACTTCAGGGTACTGTTTACTACGGAGTATCTGGTCTATCAAAAATGCCGTAGACCGGACTCGGCTATCGACCAGCAATTGCTTCCGAGAGGTGGTCCACGGCCAGCGGACCATGGCAGCACCGGCCAGATTGATGACCCCGTAACATCCGGACAACGCTTCCGGATCGATAATCCCTTGAAACGGATCCCAATGATAAATGCCTTGTCCGGGCTGGCTTTTTCCCCGGGAAAGAATACATACGTGGTATCCTTTGGCCTGCAATTCCTTCCTGATTTGACGGCCTATCAATCCCGAACCTCCCGCCAGTAAAACTTTTTTTTGCATATAAATTAATATCGAATCGTGAATAAAGCCGCCCGATACGCGTTACCTTTGGTAAGGTTGACGCCAGATAAACTATATCCGATGAATAAAAGGCAATCTGTTCTGATTTGTTCGCTACTCTTCCTGTTCTTTAGCCTGTTTTCTTGTCGCAAGTCAGAAAATGCTTCCGTTCCCGAGTCCTTCCGCGTTACCATCCGGGTCCAGGATGAACCGCTGAGCCTGTTGCCGATGATGTCTTCAACGGTCGTAGGCTCCCAGGTAATCCGTCATATTTTCTGGCCGGCGGCAGAGTATGATCCGTTTGATCTTACTTACCGGCCGTTGTTGCTGGAGTCCCTGCCCGAGCCGGTCACCGAAGCTGAAGGTCCCTGGAAGGGCTCCCAGCGCTTTGAGCTTAATCTCCGCCAGGAAGCAAGCTGGAGCGATGGCGAACCCATTACCGCTGAAGACTATGTTTTTTCCGTCAAGGCTGCTTTTTTGCCTTCATGCGCCATGAGTGGCTTTGCCAGTTTTTTTGCCAATTTACAGGATATCCGTGTCAATCCGGACGATCCAAAACAGTTGACCGTATGGGTGTCGCCGGGTTATATGCTGGCCAGGGAACTGGTATCAAATTTCAACCTGATCCCCCGGCATGTTTACGATTCGGAGGATGTATTATCCAAATATTCACTGGGCCAATTAAAAGACCCGGAATCAGCAGGTATAGATCTCAGCCAGGATGCCAGTTTTCAGGCATTGGATCAGGCGTTCCAGTTATTGGATATGGTGCCGGAAAATATCGTGGGCAGTGGTCCATACACCTTAGGGGACTGGCAGAGTAAGCAATACCTGGCATTGAAACGGGTAGACGGCTGGTGGGGAAACAAAATAAAAACCCAGGAGGCTCTGTTTGACGCCTTTCCACAGGAAATAATCTATCAGATCATACCAGATGAACAGGTTGCCCTGACCGCCCTAAAGGATGGAAGTATCGACCTTGCCATGATCGCCCGTCCGGACAACTACATCGCCACGCAGCAGGAGCAGGGAGCAGCCGACAAGTTCACCTTCGGGCATGCTTCCAACAGCGTCTATATGTACATTGGTATGAATAACCAGCACCCCATCCTGCGGGACCCGGAAGTCCGGACAGCATTGGCCTATACCATGGATGTGGACCGGGTGATCTCCACGCTGATGAATGGACTGGCACAGCGGACAGTGGGGCCGTTCATGCCCGGAAGTCCATACTACAACCAAAATCTGAAGCCCATACCCCTGGACCTGAACGAAGCGTTGAAGCATTTGAGTGCTGCAGGATGGTCAGACAGTAATCACGATGGGACAGTCGACAAAGAAATTGAAGGAAGGCGTGTAGAGTGCGTGTTGCCGGTGATGGTTAGCGCCAATTCGTCGCTGGGGCAGAATGTGGCACTGATCCTGCAGGAAAATGCCGCCAAAGTCGGTGTCCGCATCGAGCTGGACCCGATCGCCGACAACGCAACCCTGCGGCAACGCCTGGGGACCGGCGACTTTGTGATGGCAACAATGTCCAACAGTCCTTCCGTAGGCATTTATGACCCTTATCAGTCCTGGCATTCCCAGAGTTTCCGGGATAATACCGGGAATGTGATTGGGTTTGTGGATCCTGAATCGGATGCCATCATTGACTCCTTACGCCATGAGGAAAATCCCCAGGAGCTGATCGAAGAGTATCAGAGTTTTCAGGCAGAATTGTATAAAGAACAGCCGGTGATCTTCCTCGTTATCCCGGAGGTGCTTTTTATCCACCGGAAAGATTATGAAGTACGCCCATCCGTGGTAAAGCCAGGTATCTGGGAACCGGCTATTATCCCGCAACATCAATAAATGACTGGCGTGGTCCGGTTCATTTTTATCCGGCTCATGGGCATGCTGACCACCTTACTGGTGCTGGCAGGTGCGCTGTTTGCATTGTATCAATGGTTACCCGGCGATCCCATCGAAGATCTGGCGGGGGGCGCCCGGCGCGATCAGGAAGGAAGCTTTAATCCCCGGATCTATGCTGAACGTTATGCAACCATGGCCAGTCGGTATGGAATGGACCAACCTTATTTTTATTTTTCGGTCGTGCCCACAGGCCTGCCGGAAGCCTTTCTCCGTATACCCGATCACCGGCAAAGGGCCATCTGGAAATCCTGGTATCAGCAACTGGGTGATGCCGGTATGGTTGAGTCCTGGTGGCAAAGTCTGGAGGAATTGGCTCAATCCGTTTCGGATCCTGCGTTAATCACGGTAGCGCGGAACGCACTACGGGAAAGGGATTTGAATCAGGTCCTCAACACCCTGGATCACTTGCCGGACTCTTTGCATGTCTCCCCCAAAATTGAAGATCAGATCCAGCAGATCCATACCCTTCTGCTGTCCTCACGCTGGTTGGGAATCACACTCCGTTGGCACGGCGCCGGAAACCAGTTTCACCACTGGGTACAAGGATTGTGGACCGGCGATTTCGGGCGCTCCATGCATGATGGACGTCCCGTGACCAGGAAGATCACCGAGGCATTGCGTTGGACGCTATCCATCAATGGAATTGCCATCCTACTTGCGTTGCTTATCGCGGTTCCGTTGGGTGTGTACCTTGCTGCGTTTGCCTCCAGGCGAGCCTCACGGGTAATTCGCTTTTTGCTGTATGCCGGTTATGCAATGCCGGTCTTCTGGCTGGCGACTTTGCTGGTGGTGTTATTTACCTCCGACACTTACGGCATGGATTGGTTGCCGTCCATCGGGGTTCAGTACGGATATGCTTCTGCTTCTTTTGCAGATCGTTTATTCCAAAGTCTGGGGCAATTGTTCATCCCGGTATGCACCCTGGTCATCACGTCACTGGCTTATCTGACCCGCCAGATGGAGAAATCGGTTGAGCAGCAACTGTCCGCACCCTACCTGGTCACAGCGCAGGTCTGGGGTATGCCCAGGAACCAGCGCATCTGGAAATATGTGCTTCCCAACGCCTTATTTCCGGTCATAACCCTGATCGGGACATTGCTCCCGGCTGCTATCGCCGGATCGGTGACGCTGGAATTTATCTGCAATATTCCCGGCATGGGCAGGTTATTACTGGATAGTATCCTGACCAAGGACTGGCCGGTGTTATTTTACACCACCTTACTGATCGGGATGGTCACTTTATTCGGAATACTTTTGGCAGATTTGATTTACGCACTTGTGGATCCCCGGGTCCGTCAATCCGGGTTTGCATGAAAAGTACGAATAAAGAACAGTGGCTAAGGAAGTATCCGCGATGGGTACGGTGGATCCTCGGAGGGTGGTTTAGCATAGCCCTACTGGTTCCTTTCATCGCCAATGAACGCGGGCTGATGGTTCGCTATCAGGGGCAAATCTATTTTCCGGTCTTCCACCAGTGGGGCGTTGATAGGGGCATAGCCCGGCATGAGGATTATCTACGTTACCGGCTACATGAACTGCCTCAGGATTACCAGGTACTGATCGGGCCCCTGGTTCCGTACCGGGCCGAAACCCTGGATGCCGCTAACAGTAATTACCGTTCACCCTTTGGGGTGCAAGAATCCGCATCGTGGTATTACCGGCATTGGCTGGGCACCGACCAGCTGGGTCGGGATGCTCTGGCTGGCTTGCTATATGGAGCTCGCACCGCCTGGTGGGTAGGCATGCTGGCTACGGCGCTTTCGGTAATCCTTGGATTGTTCTTTGGCTTGCTTGCAGGATATTATGGCAATGACCGGTCTTCTGTTTCCCGGGCTTCCGTTGTCGCCGGAGGACTTCTGGTCGTATTTGCTTTGATCTTGAATATAGGCCGGACTCACCACACGGTGTCCTTCCTGGTCTTTTGCTCCTGGTGGGCCCTGTTTATTGCTGCGGGCCTCTTATTGTATAGTGGATTCCGGCGGGTGCCTTATCTCCGGGAAAAAATGGTGATACCCTTTGACCGGTTATTTCTGGCCGTGATCGGATGGTTCAAGTCCTTGCCCGGACTGGTCGTGGTAATGGCGGTATTGCCATTGTTTAAAAATAACGGGATTTGGTCCCTGGCCTTGCTGATCGGGTTGTTTCGCTGGCCCCTAATCGGACAATACGTCCGGGCTGAGGTGCTTCGTATCCGGCATTTGCCTTTCATGGAGTCGGTTCGGCTGCTGGGGTTATCTGACGGAAAGATCCTGATCAAACATGCTTTGCCCAACGTATGGCCACCGGTTATTGTCAATGCGGCCTTTGGAGTAGGCGCTGCCGTGGCGGTGGAAAGTGCCCTGTCATTCCTGGGTTTAGGGCTGGGATTGGATCAGGTGACGTGGGGTACCATGATGAATGTGGGAAGAAATTACTTTCCTGCATGGTGGCTCACGTTTTTCCCCGGCCTTGCTCTCTTTATGGTGGTGTACGTGTGTAATGTGTTGGGCGACCGTTGGTTAGCACGATACAACTCGTGAAATAATCGATGATGCCAGACCGTTAAAATGGAGGTCAAAACGCTGAAACCCTTGATTTTGCTGGTTTTTTAACGCTTTTTTGCAAGATGATAGTTGCGAAAATTTGAATAGCCGATTAACTTTGCGGCCGTTTTAACATTTAATCATTAAAATCCTAAGATCATGAACAAAGGAGATTTGATCGATCACATTGCAGAAGCTGCAGGAATTACCAAAGCTCAAGCATCTGATGCTTTGAATGCAGTTATTGGTGGAGTTGAGTCCACATTGAAAGCTGGTGGAAAGGTTTCTTTGGTTGGCTTTGGAACGTTCTCTGTTTCCGAGCGTGGTGCCCGTGAAGGTAGAAACCCACAAACCGGTAAAGTGATCAAAATTGCTGCCAAGAAGAATGTTCGCTTCAAAGCAGGAAAAGCCTTAGCTGATTCTTTGAATTAATTGGCCCGAGAAACCGATTTTTAAAAAGATATAGCAAAGCAGTCATCCCGTAGCGGGGTGGCTGCTTTTTTGTTAATAGGGTGATCGATGAGGCCGGCAACAAAGACGGACTGTCCGAAGGCCTTATTGCTACCAGATAACAGTTGGAATGCGTGCCAGGAGGGCATTCTATTGATTGAGTGGGGAACTGGATTGACTACTAGGGGTAAAAGGTGATGGGAGGAAAACGCCAGAACTCTATCGGAACACACCGAACCCGTTCATTGGAGAGACGAAGATTGGATTCTGGTTAACGGAGAGCTTGACAGCCACCTTGCGGGTGATGGATGTTAAGGAAGAGGAGCTGTGCCGTTTGACTGGTTACAATTAGCATTGAAGGATTTATTTCGATTGAAATGACTTGCCGATAATGCGGGTTTTAAGAGTATTGAAGAACGGAGCTTTAAAGTATCTGAAATTAAAGGCAATATGTATTAATAATACATATATAGATAAATTTTAAAAGTTTGCCAAAATCACTTAACTTAAACGCTGCTTAACAGATTGATTTTCTGATCAGGATGCAAGTTCTGATGTATAATTTCGAAAAACCAAAGAGTATGATAACAATAGGCTTTAGAACGAGCTTACTGTTAGGAATTTGTTTTAATACTACTAATTTCCAACGGCCTAAACGCTGCTCCGAAACTTTAACAAGTCCACTTTTTATCGAAGTATTTGGCAGTCACCATTTTACCTGATTTGACTGGGTGGAAAACACTTGATTTTCACATGTATTTCGAGTGGTAAGCTCTGGGGAATTCCAACCTGACAGAGGAGGAAATGCAAATGAAATCAACATCCACAATTCTGGTTTGCAAAGAAGGTCAAATGGTTGAGCCAATTTCCATTCCTGATTTCAGGATCAATTTGAAAAATAATCCAAGACGATGAATCAATTGAACAACCCGATGCAACCTAAAAAATGTCTTAACCCACATGGACTAAATGGCAACATCAAGAAATTTCGCGGTTTAGGAACCTCTTTGCTTTTGTTGTTCTTTTTCTTCCTTTCCTTATCAACCGCCTTTGCCACGCACTTTCAGGGTGGTTCCATTACGTATGAGTATGTGTCTGGCAATGCCTATATGGTTACGCTAAAAATTTATCGGGATTGTAGTGGGGCCGAAGTGTTTAACTCAATCATAAGTATTTCTTCATCAAATGGGATGACCTTCAGAACGTTGCCCCAAATATCAAAAACGGAGATAACAATTTTGTGTCCTGGCGAACAGAGCTTGTGTAGTGGAGGTAACTCCGTTAATGGCACGGAGGAGATACTATACCGAGACACCATCAGCTTTGCTCCTCTGCCTGCCGGAGAGTTTTACACATTATCAAATTCTAGCTGCTGTCGCAACAACGCAATTACTTCAGGTGCAGACATTCAAGGATATGCATTCTCGGCGATTCTTGATCCGAATATCGTAAACAGTTCTCCTCAATTCACCAATCAGGCTCCACCAACTGCTTGTGACGGGTTACCAAACTATTACAACCTTGGCGCAATTGATCCGGATGGTGATGTATTGAAATTTTCTCTGGTGGCCTGCAAGACTGATAACAATTTGGATGTCAATTATAACCCTGGATATAGCCCAACTCACCCGTTAGTAACAATGCCTGGAGATTCCATCAATTCCATTACAGGAGAGTTCTATTTTGTTCCCGTTGGATACCAGGTTGGTGTCGTTTGCATTAAAGTGGAAGAATTCCGTGCCGGGGTTAAGATTGGTGAGGTAACTAGGGATCTGCAGATTGCAGTTGTGGCATGTAATGCCAATAATAACACTCCTGTGGCAGCTACCCCAGGTCCTAACCCCATGCCTGCTACCGTTAACCAACAAGTCTGCATGAATATCACGATCAGCGATCCCGACACCGACATGATTACGGTGGTTTACAATAATGGTATTCCGACCGGAACTTTTACACCTCCATTGCCGGTGGGGCCCTTCTTAAATTATACGGGAGTATTTTGTTTTACCCCAGTCGGCGCCGATCTGAATCTCAATCGATTTTTTACGCTTTGGGTAGCTGATGACAACTGCCCAGTACCATTTTCAAACACTTATACATTTGATTTTTCCGTTGGTTGTGACACACCAATGATAACATGTCCAATGGACATAATTGTGGCTACCGAACCATTTGCCTGCGATGCTTCAGTGACCTATCCTGATCCGATGGTTACGAGTGATTGTATGTTTAACCTCACACAAATTGAAGGTCTGACCTCAGGCAGTCCATTCCCAATAGGAACCACCGTCAATACCTTTGTTGCGAGCACTGGGCCTCTAAAGAACGATACCTGCTCTTTTTCCATTACGGTACTTGAGAATGGGCAGTCACAGTCCCTACAATCCACGGCAAAACGAGCGGCGGCAGGCCTGGCGTGCCAGGATCATGTGAACATCAGCCTGAGCAGTGACTGCCAGCGTGTGATCACCGCTCGTGATGTGCTGCTGACAGGTAGCGCCGGTTGTATCGACCGCTACAACTGCGAGGTGTTTATACCGGGATCACTGACACCCATCCCGGGAGCTACCCTGACTTACGAGCACGTCGGTCAGACCCTGACCTATGTGGTGGAAGACATCCAGTCGGGTGGCAAATGCTGGGGGACATTGAAACTGGAAGACAAACTGGGCCCACAAATTTATTGTCAGAACGATACGATCAGCTGCCTGCAGATGAGTGAGCGGGAAGACCTGGTCGTGATCACGGATCTGTGCCAGCCGTTCCCGACTACGACGGATATTCTGGAGAAGCAGTGGACGGATCTGGGTTGCGATGACCGCGAGTTCATCGGTTACCTGGCACGGAAAGTTAGAGCCACCGACGTTTGGGGCAACTACGCCGAATGCCGCGATACGCTCTTTGTACGCAAAGAGACGATCGACAGCCTGGTTTGCGGACCGGATACCCTGATCGAATGCACAACCGAAGTGGTCCGCAATGGCAAGACTGTAGAGTTATTATGGAATACGGGCAAGAACGGTGATACCTATCTGGATGCTCAGGGTTATGCGCATCCATGGCCAACAAAAGGAGATGGTTATTTCCCGGCTCCTTATCTGAAGAGCACTCAGTCAGGCCAGGCCCCCGGGTATCTAATTCCGGTCAAAACCGATGCAGGTCCTGACTTCACCAATACGGGCAAATGTCAGATCGTCTTCGATTACGAGGACCATGTCGTACCGACCTGTGGTCGCTCCTATAAAATCCGCCGGACCTGGCACATCTATGATTGGTGTGGACAAACCGATACGACCTGTGTCCAGTGGTTTAAGATTACGGATACCGAGGCGCCGGTGATAAAAGAAGCATACCTCAACCCGATCGATGATCATGGAGGCACGAGCTGTGAAGAAGTGCCTGCATCCTTGAATCGCCTTGCCCGTGAGAAGGGCGCCCTGGTAGCCTGTGAAGTGTTGAAAGCGGAGGTGGATCCCCACGACTGCAAAGCGACGGTTATTCTACCAGATCCACGGGCCTGGGTCTTGAAAGATTGCGATGATGTGCTGGATGTCTACTATGAGATTGAATACGTAGATCCGACCCATCCGGGAAAGGTGTTGCTGGAATCCGGAAACATCGCGGAAGGGGAGACGGCCCATGTCTATCTCCCTGACGGCTGGCATAATGTGTTGTACCACATCCGTGACCGGTGCTGGAACGAAACCTTGTTGCTGCAGGGCATCAGCGTCTACGACAACACGCCACCGACACCGGTGTGTGATGAGATCACCCAGGTGACCCTTGATCCGGAGAAATGCTGGGCCCGGATCTATGCGAAGGACCTGGACGATGGCAGCCATGATAATTGCTGTGACCAGTTGCATTTTGCAGTAGCAAATATGGATTCAGTGAATTATTGGCGGCAGTATTGGGAGGATTATTATGTTTCCTGCCTGGATTCATACGATTATCATCACTATTACGATCTCATTCAACAGACCATTGAAGAATGGATCAATGTTTTTGTGTTTGACGATTACATTGATGTGACTGAATGTGGTAACGAACAACTGATCCTACGGGTTTATGAAGCCTGCGATTTGCCGGTGTATGATCCCCATACATTTTATGGTGGTGAGCACGAATGGTATTGGTACAATTTGTCGTATAAATTTGCTGCCTGGTATCTTTACCGGTTAAATGATTACATCCATTATGGCGATCCGAGAGCAGGTCTAACCTGTGGATTGTCCTCGTCCATCATCAGTACCAATCCAGCATCCACCAGTTCATTAATTGGACTGCAAATACCGGAAGAATTTTTGTGGGACTTCCCGCTGCATGCCGAAATATGTTTTCCATTGGGTAATACAAGAGGCATGCGACCGATATTTGATCTGTTTAATGAGCATGGTACCTATCCGTCTTCGATATGTGATTACGAATTCAATCCCACCACCGCAGAGCCGGAATGGATCAACCGGGTGTATAACCCTTACCTCAATGAGGTGAATACCACCATTTCCCTGGGAGACAACAAGCGGTGGCACTTCCCGCACCTGTACAGCGACTGTATGATCGAAGTACGCAAGGATGACAAGACACCACCGGTGGTCGTAGCTCCTGAGGATGTGACGGTTTACTGCGATGGGGTGCCCTACTGGTGGGAGCTAACGAAAACCTATGCAGGAGGTACGAAGACCGCCACAGTTAAAGGTCATGGCGCTTCATTTACGCATGATGTGTGTGAAGGAGAAGATGCCTTACAGACTTATTGTTCTAGTCCGGACGTGTACCCGGAGGGAACAAATACATCCGGAGACATTGCTGAAGGGCCAGTATGTTGTGTGGAGATCCCCTGGGATGGCGGAGACTTCGGCTATTACGGTGGATCGGTCTGTGGGGAATACAGTTATGCCGGCGGCGTGAACTGCGATGAATACAGCTACTGGTACCACGATCACAACTGGCAGCCCATCTACTGCCGCTTGTGGCTGATGCTGGATAAATACGACAACCCGGACGGTGGACACCCGGATCCGCAAAGTTACTTTGACGAGACGGCTGAAGACTGGGTGATTACGGACAACTGCTGGGCGCCGGAAACGGAAGTGGAATACAGTGGCAGCCTGAACGAATGTGGGGTAGGGACGCTGACCAAGACGGTGACGGCCACCGACAAATGTGGTAACACCGCGTACGACACGCAGACGCTGTATGTGAAGCCACGCTCCGACTTTGAGGTGATCTTCCCGGCAGATGTGGTGGTGAACTGCACCGACCCGGGCAGCTTGGCGGCAGACCGTACGGGAGCAGGTTATCCGGAGATCAGCGACGACGACTGTGAGCTGATCGGGGTGACGTACTCGGATGAGCGTTACGATGTGACGGAAGGCTGCTATAAGATCCTGCGTACCTGGAAGCTGATTGACTGGTGTGTTTATTCACCGGACCTGCACAGCCGCTATCCGGATGTGATCGTCGATGACCGGTTGGTAGCGAATGACAGCAGATGCTGCATCCACCGGAACCTGAAGGATGACGGTGATGGTTATATGACGTACCTGCAGGTGATCAAGGTGGTGGACGATGAAGCACCGGTGATTGTATGCAATGAGCTGGAAGAGACCTGCATCCTGGACAACAACTGCGATGCAGCGACGGTACAGTATGAGTTGCTAGCCTCTGGCACGGACAACTGTGCTGCTGAAGAGGAGATCCAGTACCGCTACACGGTATTGGCCGATGAGACCACTCCAGTCGCTTATGGACAAGGTCATGAATTAACAGCAGAACTGGCGGTAGGTACCTATGGTGTCTGGCTGGTGGGTAAGGATCGTTGTGGCAATGAGGACAGCTGTTATACGACATTTACGATAAGAGACTGCAAGAACCCTACACCCTATTGCTACCATGGCATCGCTACAGTGGTGATGAGTCCATCCGGCGAAGTGGAGGTCTGGGCTACGGACTTTGATGCCGGCAGCTACGACAACTGTACGACAGCCGACAACCTGATCCTGAGCTTCACAGAAGACGGCGAGACACCAAGCATAACATTCACCTGTGCGGACATCCCGGATGGTCGTTCACAGGAGATTGAAGTGGAGATCTGGGTCATCGACGAATCAGGCAACAAGGACTTCTGCACCACGACGCTACTACTGCAGGACAACACCGGTAATGCCTGCCAGGACAGCAGTCCGTTGACGGAGTCAGGCTCCGGAGTAGCATCACCGGGACAAAAGGTAAAAGGAGAAGGGATAAGGACCCCAGAACTCTATCAGAACACGCCGAACCCATTCAGCGGGGAGACGAAGATCGGCTTCTGGTTGCCAGAATCCATGACAGCCACCCTGAAGGTGATGGATGTGACAGGTAAGGAGCTCTACCGGGTGACCGGTAGTTATTCAAGCGGTAATCATTTGATCACGCTGGAAGCTGGCAGCATCCCGGAAGTGAAAGGTGTGTTATTTTACCAACTGGAAACGGAAAGAGGGGTATTGAATAAACGTATGGTAAAGGTGGATTAAAAGGGATGCTGACAATGCGCCAGCATTCGTCAGTAGGATGGTCAAGGTGAATTAACCGATGCTGACCGGTGCTGACCGACCGAAGGAAGCGTCAGTAGAAACCCCAAAAGGCGTACTGAACAGACGCATGGTGAAGGTGAATTAAAAGGGATGCTGACAATGCGCCAGCATTCGTCAGTAGCATGGTGAAGGTGGATTAACCGATGCTGACAACACGATAGTGCTCGTCAGTACTACCAGTTGGAAACCAATCAAGGTGTTATAAATAAACGGATGGTACGGATTGAATAAAAGAATACTGTCAGAGCTCACAGAGATCGTCAGTAAGACGCACATCCGATAGTAAAAAAAATTGCAGTTATCCTGGTTGGGGTAACTGCTTTTTTATCAGACGCACTGTAAACCAACTTACCATAACACCCCCTTGTCGATGATCTTAGTGAACCGAATCCAAACGCACCGAAAACACAGCGAATTATTCTTATAATTACCTAATGGTATATTTAAATAAAACAACAACAGCAATTTATATAGATTAAAGAATAAATATGTATCAAATAGGCTTTAGTGGTTGTCACAAATAGCTTTTTCTTCATATGTAACTGTTTGAAATATAATTAGTTGTTAAGACCAATCAAAATCATCGTTTTTTAGCATATAAAATCATGTTATGTAAAGCCTTCTGGAATACAATCTTTTACATAGTAAGTTAAAATGTATTATGTAATTTCATTTCTATCAAAGTTTTTTTATTATTTTGCATCGGTTTCTTGATGACGAACCAACATTTCAGGAAGCCGGGAGTATGCTAACGATCAGGTTATGCACCTGCTTATTGGATCAAATGAGACGGTTATACAATCGTGTCAATGCTATCCCATTAACTCATCGGGTTGACAATTTTACTTCCTGCTTCCACCTTGTACACAACGAATCGGTTCCAGCCGATCTTTTCATCTTTAGAAAAACGCTCAAATACCAAATGTATGCGCCGGATTTTACACTTTGCCGCACTGTTAGTTCTTACTTTTTTATCATCTACTGTTCAGGCACAGGTCCAGTCGGTAGACTTTAATTTCACGGGGTCATCCCAAACCTGGATTGTTCCAAATGGGGTCAGTACTGTCCTCATCAAAGCCTGGGGAGCCCAGGGTGGGGGTGGAGCGCTTGTCCCTGGTGGCCGGGGAGGTTATGCCACTGGGTTGATTTCCGTCACACCTGGTCAGATCTTGTACATCTATGTAGGAGGCACAGGGACAGTAACATCTGCAGTTAACACCAATGTTGCCGGCGGATTTAACGGGGGAGGCCAGGCAACTCGGGCTACATCAGGAGTTGTAGCTTTACGGAACCGGGCCAGCGGAGGCGGTGCTTCTGATGTTCGGGTAGGTGGAACGACCTTGAATGACCGGGTATTAGTGGCCGCCGGAGGTGGTGGTTATGGCGGCGCCGGCGGTGGTTTGAATGGAGTAGGTGCAAATGGCGGTGGAGGTACACAGGTTGTTGGAGGATCCGGAGGTTCTGGCTGTAGCGCAGGGGGCCTGGGACAAGGCGGAGAAGGTTCCACAGCAGGATGCTCAGGTGGTGGCGGCGGTTATTTCGGTGGCGGTTCCGGAAACACTGGCGGCGGTGGTTCTTCATTCCTTGGGGGTGTAGACAATGGATTTACATTGGAAAATATTCAAAGTGGAAACGGCATGGTTTCCATTTGTTATGGGGAAGGTCTTTTGGCGATTTTTGACGATCCGACCGATTTTATTAATTCCGCTGTTTCTGCCTGTGTCGATTCCGTCAGTGGCATATCTTCAGAAGTATTGGAAGATTTTGAAAGTTATACACCGGGATTGTACAATGGAGGCTTTACGGGCAATGGGTTTTCGGTCTCGCTGGTGGAAAGCGGTGTGGCTGCAGGCAACATTGAGATTCTGAATATTGGTAGCAATGTGATCCGTATTCAGCCGGATACATTTAATTTCGGAGCATCCGGCGAAGATCTGATTTGTCTGACGTTTGATGAACCGGTCACCTCGGTAGGCGCTGATTATATATTGACTGCGTTAAATCTTTTAGGACACGAAGGACTGGTTCTCGAAGCGGTTTTAACCATGATGGATGGAACTGTTGAAATCCTAAATCTTCCCGCGGGAGGACCATTGACCAGTCTTAACATAAGTGCAGGATACCTGGGTATCTCCGATCGTACCGGATGCAATAAAATTGCTAAACTCACCTTTCGGGTTAGTGGTATCGATCCGTTGTTGAATGGTGGACAATTTGGTCTCGGCCTGATCCTTGATAATCTATATTTCAACAGCTGTGATTGTACCTGCCGGGTGGAATCCTGTCATGATCAGGTAAACATTTCTCTAGATGGGGACTGTAGTAGACCGGTACGCGCCCTGGATGTCATGACCAATGTTTCTTTGGGGTGTAGCAATGGATTCACCGTTAGCCTTACCGACCAATGGGGTACGCCACTTGGCAGCACCATTGGTCTGGATCAGATTGGTCAGCGGCTGGTTTATCGGGTTACCGATCCAGGCTCAGGAAACAGTTGCTGGGGTTACATTAATGTAGAAGATAAATATCCACCCCAAATTCTTTGTGAAAATGATACCATCAGCTGCCTGGACCTCTCTGAACGTGCCGACTTCACCGTGGCGGCTGATAATTGTTTTTACGATGCCACTAAAATTAATATCCTCGAAAAAGAATGGATAGACCTAGGGTGTGATGACCGAGAATTCATCGGTTATATGGCTAGGCGTATTAGAGCAACTGACATTTGGGGCAATTTCAATGAATGTCGTGATACGTTATTCGTGCGCAAGGAAACGATCGACAGC
>JACJYK010000005.1 GCA_020636135.1 Lewinellaceae bacterium | reverse complement strand
TATGTACTCACGCCTGATCCTCTGCATGAAGCTCAGATCCGTTTACTCCTGAGATTTGCTAACGTATTTAAATTGACCTACCGACGATTTCTGGATCTGCAAAACGCCGAAGCACAGGCCCGGGAGGCGCAAATTGAAACGGCTTTGGAGCGGGTGCGGGCCCATACGATGGCCATGCATCAAAGCAGTGAATTGTCTGCTACGGCGGTGATCCTTTTCAACCAGCTGCGAAGTCTGAATTTAATGCCGGAAAATATCAGGGTCTTTTTCAGTCTGATAGACACACAATCCGATTCGGCAGAAGTTTGGATGACCAGCAAGGATGGTCATTTTCGCCCGGGAAGTCATCGCATTCCCATGCTGAACGAAAAGGAGCTGGCACAAATTTATCAATTATGGAAGGACAAGGTGCCATTGCTCATAAGGGATCTGAGTGGCAAAAGACTGGAAGATTACCATCGTTTCCTTCGGACATTGCCCCATGTGACCCGGGATGATGGTTTTCGGGAAATGCTCGATCATCCTCCGGAGCGGTTTGTCCTTACGGAAGCCAGCCATCGTTTTGGTACCATTGGGATCACCAGTTTTGAGCCTTTGTCCGTTGAAGCGGGAAATTTACTTGTGCGTTTTTCCAAGGTCTTCGAGCAAACTTATACCCGATTTCTGGATCTTCAAAAAGCGGAGATCCAGGCCAGAGAAGCGCAGATCGAAGCGGCCCTGGAACGGGTGCGGGCAAAGACCATGGCCATGCACAACAGTGAGGAGGTCGGAGAAACCATTGTCCTGTTATTTGATGAATTAACCAGGCTGGGGTTAGAAAAACAAGCACGGTGCGGGATCGGGATTCTGGACGAGTCAAAATTTATGGAGTTATGGACGGCCTCTTTGCTGCAGGAGGGCCAGGTCAGGCTAAATATTGGACGAATTGACATGACCAAACATCCCTTGCTGACCGCGGGACGTGAAGCTTGGAAAAACGACCACTCAGATTTTATTTATGTCCTGGAGGGTGTAGACCTGATCCGGTATTTTTCGATCATCAATGATGAACCGGATTACACCTATCATATCGACCTGAACAATTTACCGGGCAAATTAATATTTAATGAATTTGTCTTTCCAAATGGCATGCTCTACGCGTTTACCCGGGATCCGTTATCGGAAGAGATGGTACGTATTTGTAGACGTTTTGCCACGGTTTTTGGCCAAACCTATCGCCGGTATAAGGACCTGATCCGGGTAGAAGAACAAGCACGGGAAGCACAAATACAACTCAGCCTTGAACGCGTGCGGGCTAGTTCTCTGGCGATGAAGCAAAGTGACGAATTGAGTGATACCGCGATGCTTATGGCACAGCAGATCCGTGATCTGGGCATTGCCGCATGGGGATGTGCCTTTCACATTTATGCGGATGATGATGAGGGGGATTATGAATGGTTCAGTAGCGAGGAGGGGCATCTCCCTTTCTACAAAACTCCCCGGGAAAAATTCTTTCTGCGCTATTATGAAATGCGTGAAAGCGGTGAGACTATTTACATACAACCATTTAGCGGCGAGGCCTGCAAAGCTCATTACGAGTACCTTCTGTCACTCCCGGTGGTCGGTGATGCCCTGGGCGCATTGCGGGATTCGGGGACGCCATTGCCCACCCATCAGATCGATCATGTGGTTTTTTTCCAGCACGGATATTTATTATTTATCACCTATGACCCGGTTCCCCAGGCGTACGACATCTTTCGTCGGTTTGCTGTGGAATTTGAACAGGCCTTTACCCGTTTTCTGGATTTAAAAAAGGTCGAAGAACAAGCCCGCGAAAAAGAGATCCAACTTGCGCTGGAACGGGTGAGGGCCCGCACCATGGCCATGCAGAAAAGTGATGAACTGGCCGAAGTGGTGCAGGAACTATTCCGTCAGATCAGACCGCTGGATCCCTCGGCCCAGTGGGGGTGCGCGATCTTGCTTGCGGACACAGTGCGGGAAGGATTTCACTTGTGGTTTTCGGTGCCAACGAATCCGCTATTGCCTGTCAGTGTTTTTATCCATCACCTGGATAATCAGGTGATCAATAAATGCTGGGAGGAATATCAAAAAGGTACGGATCAATTTAGGATTGAGTTAAAGGAAGATGAAAAGAAAAGCTGGGAGGATCACCTTTTCAGTACAACGGAAATGGGCAAATTGCCACCTGAAATGCAACAGGCGATCCGTGCTGAAAAATATGTGATGTTTTCTTATGCCTCGATGCGATTTGGCTTATTGGAAGCCATCAGCCATGTGCCGATCTCCGGAGAGCTCAATGAATTATTGCCCCGTTTTGCTAAAGTCTTCGAACAGACCTACACACGTTTTCAGGACCTCCAGAAGGCAGAAGCACAAGCCAGGGAGGCGCATATTGAAGCTGCGCTGGAAAGGGTCCGGTCCAGATCGATGGCCATGCACAAGAGCAAAGATTTAAGTGAAGTTGTAAAATTATTGTATAAAGAAACGGAAGCATTTGGAATATCAACATTTGGCATATCGATAGCTATTTTCCAGGAAGAAGATCATTCCGCCGAATATTGGTTTGCCGACAACCTGAATTCCAATTTACTCCGGAGCTACAAGGTGCCCGGTCCGGGACACCCTGTATTTCAGCAAGTTTGGAAGGACTGGAAACTTCATCTGCTCCAAAACAACATTTATCTTGAAGGAAGCGAAAAAAGTGATTACGATGACTGGATTTTAGGAGAAACGGAATTTTCAAAATTACCGGCAGAACTTAAGCAGGAGATAAAATCGCATGACACGGTTTGCTTCACATTTACCTATTTTAAGTATGGTTATTTTGAATCCGTCGATTTATCCGTTCCCCCGGAAGACAGCGCAAAAATATTGATTCGTTTTTCCAAGGTTTTTGAACAAACGTACACCCGATTTCTGGACCTGCAAAAAGCGGAAGCACAGGCGCGGGAGGCACAAATCGAAGCGGCCCTGGAGAAAGTCCGGAGCCGTACGATAGGTATGCGACATAGTGATGAATTAGCCGAAGCAGCCAGTTTGTTATTCCGGGAGGTACAGGCATTGGGAATTCCGGCATGGAGTTGTGGTTACAATATCCTGTCTGCAGACCAGTTGTCCTGCACCTCGATCATGAGCGCTGAGGGAGGATTGCAGGAACCTTTAGAAATACCGTTGACCGAGCATGAAAGTTTTTTGCCCTGGCGCAACGCTATTTTGAATAAGGATGATTTTTTAGTCTATCGGATGGAAGGGGAGGATTTGGAAGCGCATTACCGGTATATGCAATCCCTGCCGGGGTTTAAAGAGTTTGAGCGCTCCGGCATTGAGCTTCCTGCTTGTCAAATCAACCATCTGGTCCGTTTCAATCAGGGATTTTTATTATTTATTGCATCTGTAGAGATTCCTTCGGCTTATGATATCTTCAAGCGATTTGGTGTCGTATTTAAACAAACCTATACACGATTTCTTGACTTGCAAAAAGCGGAAGCCCAGGCAAGAGAATCAGAAATCCAACTGGCTCTGGAAAGGGTGCGCGCCCGGACCATGGCGATGCACCACAGTTTGGATCTCCGGGATGTCGTCTTTGTTTTGTTTCAACAAGTCAATGGGTTAAACATTGCTGATCTCGGATGTAACATCAATCTTTTTCATCCGGAAAACCGGATCATAGAAACCTGGCTAGCCGGAACAGACCAGGAACCCATACCCAAAAGTTACTTCATTCAGGTTGATCATCCTTACCTAACCCAAATGTGGTCCTCCTGGGAAAACCAAGGTCCTCCTTTCTTGATTTATTCTACGGGAGCCAGTCATGAATCCTACAAAAACCTCATCCTGGAGACCTGTTATCAAGACATGCCCGATGAGTTCAAGGCCTATGTAAGGGAAAACCCCGAAGCCTATCTGGTCCATTTCAATATGCCCTGCGGACAAATTCAGGCGGTATCGAGCAAAACGCTTTCGGAAGAAAGCATATCGGTCCTACAGCGTTTTGCGGCGGTATTTCAACAATCTTATACCCGTTTCCTTGATTTGAAGAATGCCGAAGCCCAGACACGGGAGGCAGAAATCCAACTGGCCTTGGAAAGAGTCCGGGCTCGCACGATGGCGATGCACCAAAGCGACGAATTGAGGTCTGTCATCCATACCATATTTGAGCAATTAAAAGCACTTGGTTTTGATGCAACTGCCTGCGGATTAACCTTATTCAATAAGGAAGACAAGTCCATGGAACTTTGGCTGGCAGGATTTGAGACCGATGCTTATCCTGAAAGCTATTTTGTGCCTTATTTTGACCATCCCCTCTACAATGCACAATATGGAGCATGGGCTGAAGGTCAGGCCTACCAGGTGTTTAAATTTGAAGGAGAGCTTAAAAAAAGTTATGATGATTTGATTTTTGAATTGGGTGGGTATAAAGATCTTCCTGCCTCCGCCAAAGAAGCAATAACATCCATAGAATCAGCCACCAATTGTACGGCATTCATGAAGTACGGTATGTTCGAGTCCGTGATGATTGGCGATAAAATGCTGACCGAACAACAAGCGGATACGCTGCAGCGATTAGCCAAAGTCTTCGAACAGACGTACACCCGTTTCCTCGACTTGCAAAAAGCGGAGGCACAGGCTCAGGAAGCGCAGATAGAAGCGGCATTGGAACGTGTACGCAGTCGAACCATGGCCATGCACCATAGTAATGAATTAAGTGAAGCTGCCATCGTGCTTTTTGATCAAATCAAACAATTGGGCATAGAAACATTTGCCAGTGGATTTAACATCTGGGATCATACACACGAAAATCTAACAGCATGGATGAGCAATGCGACTGGTTCCATCCAACCTCCATTTGTATTGCCAATAAATACGTACGACCAACACAAAAAAATACATAAGGCGTGGAAAAATAAGGAAGCATTTTTAGTGGACGATATTAAAGGGAAAGCAATGGTAAACCACTATCGGTTTCTCCGGTCATTCCCGGTGCTTGATGAATCCTTTAAGCAAGCTGAAACTGCCGGGATAAAATTACCTGATCGTCAGGTGCATAATATAGTCCCTTTTTCACAGGGTTATTTATTGTTCATTACGCTTGAACCAAGGCCAGAATTTAAAGACATCTTCCTCCGCTTTGGAAAAGTCTTCGAACAGACTTACACCCGCTTTCTGGACCTGCAAAAGGCGGAAAACCAGGCGAAGGAAGCCCAGATAGAAGCTGCACTGGAACGTGTTCGGGCAGAATCCATGGCCATGCATAAAAGTACGGGCCTCGAAGAAGTCGTCGCGGTCATGTTCAGAGAGTTGGACCGGTTGCAATTAAATGTACTCCGTTGTGGTATTGGCATTCTGAGTGAAAAAGAAAAAATAGCAGAAGTTTGGACGACAACCAGGACGGAAGCTGGCTATGAAGTCAATATATCCGGTAACGAATCCATGGAGATTCATCCCGTTTTGCAGGGCGCCTATGAAGCCTGGCAAAAGAAAGAGGATTTCTACTATACCTTTACCATCCCGGATCTGATAAAATACCATCAGGCGGTCAAGGATGCTGAATTCTATTTACCAGAACAGGCAGCGGAAGATTCGCAACAGTATTATTTCGCAACCTTTTTCCCTGCCGGGGGGCTTTATGCTTTTTCCGAGTCACCCATTGAGGTAGAAACAACGGGAGTCATTCGCCGGTTTGCCCGGACATTTCACATGGCATATCAACGGTATTTGGACCTGCAAAAGGCGGAGAATCAGGCCAGGGAAGCCCGGATCGAAGCCTCGCTGGAGCGCATACGATCCCGGACCATGGGTATGCAGCGGAGCAATGAACTGCAGGACGCTGCTTTTATGCTTTTCCAGCAGGTAGAAGGACTAGGCCTTCCGGTATTTGGTTGTGGATTCAATATCTGGGAAGAGGACCACAAAGCCGCTACAGCCTGGATGGGCGGTAAAGACCGCATACAGCCGCCCTTCAAAACGAACAGCTCAGAAGATGTATTCCTGCGTATTGCTCAAGCCGCTGCCAGGGGGGAATCTTTGTTTGTAGAAGAGCAGCGCGGTGCGGTATTGGATGCACATTACAAGTACATGTATTCGATTCCAACCTTTAAGGAAATTGTAGATAAGATGGCAGTTGCCGGCCAGTCGGTACCTACCTTCCAGATTATGCATTGTGCGTTTTTTTCCCAGGGTTACCTCATGTTCATCTCTTACGAGCCAGTCCCTGATGCCTACGATATTTTCCGGAGGTTAGCACGGGTCTTTGAACAGACATACACGCGCTTTCAGGATTTACGTAAAGCTGAAGCACAAACCTGGGAGGCCATCAGGCAAACCTCTCTAGACAGGATACGGGGTGAAATTGCTTCTATGCGTACGGCTGACGACCTGGAGCGTATTACCCCCTTGATCTGGAAAGAATTGATGGCGCTAGGTGTACCGTTCATCCGTTGTGGGGTCTTCATTATGGATGATGAAAATGAAATCATTCATAATTACCTTTCCACGCCGGATGGTAATGCCATTGCAACTTTTCATTTGCCTTTTTCCACGCCAGGATCTATGGCCAATATTCTGCTGCATTGGCAGAAAAAGCAAAAGCTGATTGATCACTGGGACAATCAGGCTATGCTGGATTTTGCTAATGTTTTGGTTGATCAGGGTATTTATACGTCAACGGAAGAGTACCTCCATACGTTGCCTTCCGGTGGGTTCTATTTGCATTTCTTACCCTTCAGTCAGGGCATGTTGTATGTGGGAAATACGGCTCTGTTATCCGGAGAGCAGATCGATTTGCTGCAATTGCTGGCAAAGGCTTTCTCTACGGCTTATGCACGCTACGAAGATTTCAACCGGCTGGAGGTGGCGAAAAACCAGGTTGATAAAACCTTGGTTGATCTGAAGCAGACGCAGCAGCAACTGATCCAGTCAGAGAAAATGGCTTCACTGGGAGAGCTTACCGCGGGTATCGCCCATGAGATCCAGAACCCCCTGAATTTTGTCAACAATTTTTCGGAAGTGAACCAGGAGTTGATTAGCGAGCTCAAAGAAGCTATTCAACGGAATGATCAGGAAGAAATAGAACATCTCGTACAGGATCTGCTGGACAATGAAGCAAAAGTTAACCAACACGGTAAACGTGCCGAAGGCATCGTCCGGAGTATGTTACAGCACAGTCGGACCAGTAGCGGCCAAAAGGTAGATACGGATATCAATGCACTTTGCGACGAGTATTTGCGTCTGGCTTATCACGGTTTCCGCGCTAAGGATAAGTCCTTCAATGCACAACTGGATACCGATTTTGATAGGCAATTGCCTCGATTAGAGGTCGTGGCTCAGGATATTGGCCGGGTACTGCTTAATCTGATCAACAATGCTTTTCAGGCCTGTGCAGAGCAAGACCGAAGTGAAGGTACGGACAGGGAGGCGAAGGCAGACCCTTTGTTCAAACCACTGGTGACTGTTTCCACAAAAAGGCTTGACGACGCCATCGAAATCCGCGTTTCGGACAATGGATCCGGAATCCCGGACTCCATCAAAGACAAGATCTTCCAACCCTTCTTTACGACCAAACCGACCGGACAGGGGACTGGCCTGGGATTGAGTTTGAGCTATGATATTGTAAAGGCGCATGGAGGTGATATTGAAGTGGACAGTGAGAGCGGGAAGGGAACAAAATTTATTGTCCGGCTGCCGGTGTAATTATTGAATATGAAAAAGTATTTAGCGATACCAGCGTTTCTGATAATTGCTTTTTTTGCCAAAGCACAGGTAAGCTTTCCCGATAGCTTGCGAAATGAATTGAACCTGGTATCCACCGATTCAGCCAGATGCTTGTTGAATAGACTATTAAGCGAGTATTACAGTGAGAAACAGCTGGATTCAGTCGTTTATTATGGCGAGCATGCTTTGGCCTTGGCCCGGGAAAATAATAAGCAATTGAACATTGCCGGTGCGTCCATTGCATGCGCTTTTTCATTGACTCAGGATGGCAAATATGGGAAAGCACTGAAGTACATTCTGGAAGCGTTGGATATAACTGAAAATGCTGCCTCCGAAAAAAGCGGATGGCTATTTTATGGAATGAATGCCAGAGAATACCGATTGAGATTGCTTGCATTTGCACACCATACCTATGCTTTGCTCCAGGGCAATATTGGCAATATTGACCAGGAATTATTTCACTACAAAGAAGAAATCCGTATCGCTGAGCAAGTTGACTCCGGCAGCACACAAGGCGCCTACATGAACCTGGGAAATACCTACAGCAGGCTGGGTAAGCCGGATTCTGCACTTTATTATGGATTCAAGTCTGATTCAATGGCCCGATCCTCGGGGGAATTGTACTACAGCGGATGGAACCTTTGCAATATCGGAAATGTGTATTTTAAAAGGAAAGATTATGACCGGGCTAAGAAATATTATTATCAGGCCTTTGAGCTTTCCAGAGAAAAAGGGAATGAGGGGTCTCTTTGGGCATCGTCCAACCGGCTTTTCCACCTTTATTCTGCTGAAAAAAATGCGGACTCAAGTCTTTATTTTGCAAAACTGACATTGAATTCCAAGATTTCAGATGAGGTTAATTATTTGACCCGGGCGTACGAAAATTTATTCGAAGCGTATGCTCTCAAAGGGCAACCCGACAGCTCTAATAAATACCTTGGCCTGGCATTTACCACCCGGGATTCCGCGTACAATAAGAAAATCGATAATTTGTCCGATTTCCAACAGCTTACCATGAATGAGCAACTTCGGCTGCGTGAACTGGAAAAAGAAAAAATAGAAAGTCAGGGAAGAGTAAGGACCTATTCCTTGCTGGCCGGGTTGGCAATATTTCTCATCATTGGTTTATTGCTGATCAGAAATAACCGGCAAAAAAGAAGATCAAACAAAATACTTGAAAATACCCTATCCAATCTAAAAGCCACTCAATCCCAATTAATCCAGTCTGAAAAAATGGCTTCACTGGGTGAGCTTACAGCGGGCATCGCCCATGAGATCCAGAATCCACTGAATTTTGTCAATAATTTCTCGGAGGTAAACAGGGAGCTGATTGATGAGATTATGGATGAATGGTCAAAGGGTAGGGGAGAAAGGGACGAAGTACTCGAAAAAGAATTATTGCTGGATATTCGGGCAAATGGAGAAAAGATCAACGAGCATGGCAAGCGGGCGGATGCTATTGTAAAAGCATGCTGCAGCATTCCCGTACCAGCAGCGGGGAGAAAGAATTGACCGATATTAATGCATTATGCGATGAATATTTACGACTGGCCTATCATGGGATGCGTGCCAGGGATAAGTCCTTCAATGCCCTACTTAAAACTGATTTTGATTCCGGTTTGCCAAAAATTAAAGTGGTTCCGCAAGATATTGGACGTGTTATTCGAATGTAATCAATAATGGATTTCCAGGCAATGCATGGTATGGAAAACCCGGTCATGAATCTTATCAACCAAACTGTTGAAAAACCAACTGGAACATCGTATCACAGACAACGGACCCGGTATCCCTGACTCCATCAAAGACAAGATCTTCCAGCCTTTCTTCACCACCAAGCCGACCGGTCAGGGAACAGGCCTGGGCTTGTCCCTAAGTTATGATTTAATCAACGGATATGGTGGCCAAATTATCGTCCAATCACAATTGAATCAAGGGAGTAATTTCATAATACAATTACCAATCCAGCTATGATTCGTATGAAGCAGCTAATTGCCATTTGTTTTGGAATTTTGAGCGGGATGGTAACCGCACAAAATGCTTTGATGTCAATCGATAGTCTTCATGTCAAACTTGAGCAGGTCAGCGATGTTAAAAAGAAAATTGCGCTTTTAATTCGGTATGCTTACCAACTGGATTCTGATCCACGCGCAGAGATTGATAGCGCAAGGATGCTGGCTCATAAAATCACCTTTACTGCTGGAGAGGTAAGATTGATGGCTGTCCAGGCCTCTTATTTACATACGCAGGGTGATTTGGCAGACGCCCTTCGGATTGGGTTTGCAGCATTGGAAATAGCACAGGAGAACCATTTGATTCTGGAAGTACCTATCGTCCTGACCGGATTAGGAAATACCTTTTGGGAAATGGGCGATTTTCAAAGGGCAATAGATTATTACAAGCGGGCTATTCCTTACCATCAGAAAATTCAACTCAACGATTTGACCGAAAGCCAGAAAAAAGAAAAATTATTTTGGTCTGAGAATGTAGGTTTTAACCCAGACGACGAGCGGATCCTGACTCAATTTAACCTGGGTTCGGCTTATATGTTCAATAATCAAAACGACTCTGCTTTCATGTTTCTCCAAAAAAGCTTTGATGAGACAAAATTGAACCACCGACTGTATGCGCCGGTCAGGATGTTTTATGGTGAGTTAATGATACGAATGGGTCAAATCGATAAGGGATTGGATTTTCTGCGTGAAAGCGCTCACTTTTTTGAAAATGGTAGCGATTCCTATTCGCTTTGCCAGAACTATCAATTTTTGGCCACCCATTATTATGATAGTCAAAAACCCGATTCTTGCATCATTTATGGACAACGTGCTCTTCAACATGCTCAACGGTCAAACTATGGAAAATTAATAAGGGAGTCAAGTGAATTACTGGCAATGGTATATGACCCTATTAATCTGGAAAAGGCGCTTTATTACCGGAAAATTTTCGATGAAATTAACGAAGTATTGTACGGTCCCAACAAAATTAAAGCACTGCAGGAAACCCTGGTGAACGCTCAGGAAAAGGCTCGAAAGTCAGAAGCTGCAATAATTGCATCTAAAAATCGACAACGGCTTAATTATTTGGTGACGGGTCTGCTGGCATTGATTGGATTATCCGTTTTTCTCTACCGGAATAATACGCAGCGTAAAAGGACGAATATTCATCTTGAACAAACGCTGGACCATTTAAGATCCACTCAGGCCCAGCTCATCCAGTCCGAAAAAATGGCCTCGTTGGGCGAACTCACTGCCGGTATCGCCCACGAAATTCAGAATCCTTTAAATTTTGTGAATAATTTTTCCGAAATCAATCAGGAATTATCCGGGGAATTGGAGGAAGAATTAATGGCAGGTAAAATCAATGATGCGATTTTGTTGTCGAAGGATTTAAAAGAAAATTCGAAAAAGATCAACGAGCATGGCAAGCGGGCGGATGCTATTGTAAAAAGCATGCTGCAGCATTCCCGTACCAGCAGTGGAGAAAAGGAGCTTACGGATATCAATGTACTTTGCGATGAATATTTACGACTGGCCTATCATGGGATGCGTGCCAGGGATAAGTCCTTCAATGCCCTACTTAAAACTGATTTTGATTCCGGTTTGCCAAAAATTAAAGTGGTTCCGCAAGATATTGGACGTGTTATTCTGAATGTAATCAATAATGGATTTCAGGCAATGCATGGTATGGAAAACCCGGTCTTGACCTTATCAACCAAACAGTTGAAAAACCAACTGGAAATACGTATCACAGACAATGGTCCCGGAATCCCGGACAGTATCAGGGACAAGATCTTCCAGCCATTCTTCACGACCAAGCCCACTGGGCAGGGAACGGGATTGGGTTTGAGTCTGGCCTATGATTTCGTGAAGGCACATGGAGGTGAAATCAAACTTAAGCGTAGCGAGGGTGAAACCGAGTTTATTATCTGTTTACCAATCGGTTGATCAGTTTTAATGATCAAAGCAATGATGAACCTATCCGGAATACATAAGGTGACTATGAATCGAATGGAAAAAACAATAGGCTGGCGTCTGTCTCTGATCCTGATGATCTTTACCCAAATTCTTCCGGCGCAGGGCAATCAATTTGAAGAGGTCGTACCACCGCAGGGTAGGGCCTTTCAGCACGTGACGGGAATTTCGCAGGCTCCGGATGGTAAAATGTGGTTTTCGACCAAAGCAGGTCTTTTTAGTTACGATGGACACGAAATGAAATCGTACCGTTACAGCCCTTTTGAACCGAACTCCATGTCCAGCGATCAGCTTGATGCCGTTTATGCCGGCCCTGATGGCCGGATCTGGATCGGGACCATTGGGAGCGGATTGGACTGTCTGGATCCGGAAACCGGAATTTTCTCCCATTTTCACTCCGATACCAATGAGGTGAAC
Organism: Lewinellaceae bacterium; assembly: GCA_020636135.1. Lineage (NCBI taxonomy): Bacteria > Pseudomonadati > Bacteroidota > Saprospiria > Saprospirales > Lewinellaceae > Lewinellaceae bacterium. Next base: position 13,510 of record JACJYK010000005.1, on the reverse strand, counting down.
AGCCCGGCATCCGATCACATCCTTACGATTTGGGGAGACCGGGATGGAATACTCTGGTTAGGCACTAACAACGGATTGGACCGGCTGGACCCGGCCAGTCTGACATTTACCCACTTTCATACCATCGCGGGAGATTCGACCAGTCTCAGTTATAATGTAGTCGGGACACTCTTCGAAGATTCGCAGGGCACCCTCTGGGCAGGAACCGGCACCGTGTACGGTGAGCCGGATTTTTCTTTGGGAGGACTGAACCGCTTGGATAAGACAACCGGGACTTTTACCCGTTACAAAGCTAATATTCAGGATGAACATGCTCTGATCAACAACAAAGTCACCGCATTATTTGAGGACCATAAGGGTATCTTCTGGATTGGCACGGCAGGTGATGGCCTGCATTCCCTGGTCCGGTCGACCGGGGTGATAACCCGACATCTCATCGATCCGGATCATCCGGAAAATTTGAGCCGTCCACCGCTCAACAAAAAGTTTGAAAGCACTGACTTTATCACATTTATCCGGGAAGATACGGAAGGAGGATTTTGGATTGGAACCTCCGAATCCGGGCTGAACTATTACGATCCCGCAGAAATGCAGGTCCATCATCTGGAATCCGAAACACGTGAAAATGGCTATTCTGCCAGGACTACCTGGAAAGCGTATACCTCTCGAGAAGGTGTGCTATGGATCAGTTCTTTGAGCGGTGAACTATTCCGGGTTGACCCTCACCAGAAGATGATCCCACATTTTAAGACTTCCGGTGTGGAATGGGTACACGGATTTTACGATTGGCCAAACGGTGCATTATGGATTGCATCTGATGAACTATTTGTCCAAAATGATCCTCGCAAAGAATTGATAAATCGGATCAAAGCAGAATTAACTCAAATCCAGGAACCGTATCGGTATGTTTCACAAATACAACCTTATCAGAAGGAATTATGGGTGGTTGGAAGCAGCGGCCTGATCCGGTTAAATACCCAAACGGATGCATATACCCATTATTTTGGCAGAGGACCAGAGCGGGATTCGCTCACCAATCCTTTTATTTTTCAGGTTTATATTGAATCTGCACAGCAAATCTGGCTGGGTACGTTTAACGGACTCAATCTATTTAATCCGGAGAGCGGTAAGATTACCAGGTACTATATAAACCCGATGGATTTGAATTCCTTTTTTGGCATCAATTTCATCAATGCCTTGCTAAAAGACAGGGACAACCGATATTGGGTGGGTACCGCCGGAGGAGGAGGACTTTATTTGTTTGATCCGGTCAAGGGGACTTTTAAAAAATACCTGGATGCCTTCCGGGTAATAGTGATTTTTGAAGATTCCATAGGAACAATCTGATCCAATTGATGGGACCATCACTAGTTTGATCCCAATCTGATTCGTCTCCAGACCGGTGATAATTAAATTGTTTCAGAAGTAAACTCAATAATAGAGATCGGATCATTAATTCGTGTAAGGTACTGAAAAGGAATTAAAATGAATGATTCCCATTTGAATTTGATTCATGATTTTTAAAAAAATTACGGTGTTGGACGGTAGTTAAATTCTCAGCGTGCATATTGCCGGTCATACGAACAAATTGCATTGAGGAGCGTAATGCATATTATGCTCATCTCCGACTTTAAAATTAAACGTACGCTTCAAAACTTTTTCAGATACCACATTCTGAATTCGGAGATTCCGACGGAAAAGCAGGACAGAATTCATATCAGCAAACTTTCGTTAACCGGATTTAACTAGAAGAGCATTTTTCCATCGATTTATCCGTTGATTATTAACCAGAAAACCAGTAATTTAGTGATAGATGCACACCGGAGGAAATGGCAAGGAAACAGTGCCATTAATATAGTTTGCCTCCGAATAATTATCACTTTAAAGTAAAGGCTGCCAACGCTTATGGTATTCGACTGAGAAACAAAGTTTCCTGATTATCCACTCTGAAACCTGCGGGCTGATGCCCCATGCAATTTATTCTGATCGCTATTCTTCTTTCATCCATCGATACTTAAAGCGGAATGCGGTGATGGAGTGGAACGCAACAGGATCGAACTGGCCCAAGCTCGTGAAATTGAAAGGTTTATACCGAATTGTGCTGACCTAATCCCAGCCTTTCATCCATTCTGAAAATGGCTTCCAGAGAACTCACGGCCGGCATCGCAATGAGATTCAGAACCCACTGAATTTCCAGAATAATTTTTCTTGAAGTCAATCGAAGGATCTGAGAATTGAAGAAGAATTAAAAGGCGGGCAAAATCGATGATGCCATTTCCTTATCTAAGGATATTAAAGAAAATTCAGAGAAGATCAATCAGCATGGCAAGCGTGCGGAAGCCATTGTGAAAAGTATGCTGCAGCATTCTCGTACCAGCAGTGGAGAAAAAGAGCTTACGGATATCAATGCGTTGTGTGATGAATATTTATGGATTGGATATCACGGATTAAAAGGATGTTTAATGTGGTCAGGTTAAGCTGGAACTGGATGAGTCCTTGCCCAAATTAAATGTCGTTCCTCAGGACATCGGCCGGGTTATTCTGAATATCATTAATAATGCATTTCAGGCCGTTCAGAATGAGAAGAATCCAATCATATCTGTGTCAACCAAACAGCTAAATGAACATATTGAAATTCGCATTACCGACAACGGACCCGGTATCCCTGACTCCATCAAAGACAAGATCTTCCAGCCGTTCTTCACCACCAAGCCGACCGGGCAAGGGACGGGATTAGGACTCAGCCTGGCTTATGACATCGTGAAAGCGCATGGTGGTAAGTTGAAAATGGACACAAAAGAAGGTGAAGGGAGTGAGTTTATTATACAATTGCCAGTTTAATCAGAATAATGGTAGAGAAATTCATAACAATCGTATTTCTTTCTTTGATAGGGTGTGTCGGATTCACTCAAACCAGGGAGGCGATTGATAGCCTGCATCAACAAATGGCCATTGCCAAAGACGATACAAGCCGGATTAAAGCCCAGGCATTTTTATGCTTATTGTATCGTTTGGGAAATACGGACTCTTCAATTTATTATGGACAGCAGGCTTTGAAATCCGCTCAGCAAATTAATTATCCGGAAGGAGAAATATTGGCCTTAGGGTATATGAGTATTACTATGGAACAAATAGGAAACTTATCTAAGGCGCTTGAAATGGCATTTAAAGCATTACAGATTGCAAAAGCAAATAATTTGGAATGTGAAGCTGCCTTGAATGCCATCGGCGAAACTTACATTTTATTAAAGGACTACCCTAAAGCATTACGGTATTTGAATGAGCAAAAGTCAATTTGTGAGTCCAATGGCAATATAGAAGCATTGGCCTATGCCAAGAAAGACATCGCAGTAGTTTTTGAAGAAATGGATCAACTAGATTCGGCATGGTATTATGTGCAATTGGCTATCGATGATTTTCAAAAAACGGGTCGGGAAGAGCCGCAAACCTATCAAACCCTCGGAAACATAAAAATGAAATCGGGTAACAATGCTGAGGCATTGAATTTTTATCAAAGCGGACTTAAAATTGCAATTAATAATAATGAACGAAGAGCTTCAGCCGAGGCGTATAACAAAATCGCAACATTTTATAAAAAAATAAATCAACCAGATTCTGGTATTTATTATGCAAGAAAAGGCCTTGAGGAATCACAATTGATTTCCCAAAAGAAAACGCTCCAGGAAGCAGCTGCACTATTGTCAGAATTATATGAACAAAATGATACGAAAGAGTCACTGCGATATCTGAAAATAGCCGATGCTTACAAAGACAGTTTGTTTGGTGCAGGAAATCTGCAGGCCATCCAGGCATTGATTAATCAGCAAGAAGAACATCAGAAAGAAATTGAAGCTTCAAGAATCAGATATCAAAACAATTTAAGACAATATGTATTGATCGTTGGTCTGGGAATTCTACTTTTTGTGTCGGCGATCCTATATCGTAACAACAGGCAAAAACAAAAATCAAATAAAGTCTTAGCAACTGCACTTTCAAATTTAAGAGCAACACAAACTCAACTCATCCACTCCGAAAAAATGGCATCGTTGGGTGAATTAACCGCCGGTATCGCCCATGAGATTCAGAACCCGCTCAATTTTGTCAATAATTTTTCTGAGATCAATCAGGAATTATCCCAGGAGCTCGAGGAAGAGTTAAAGGTAGGTAAAATGGATGATGCCATTTCCTTATCGAAGGATATTAAAGAAAATTCAGAGAAGATCAGTCAGCATGGCAAACGTGCTGAAGCCATCGTAAAAAGCATGCTGCAACATTCCCGCACCAGCAGTGGAGAAAGAGAGCTCACAGATATCAATGCGTTGTGTGACGAATATTTGCGATTGGCCTATCATGGGTTTAGGGCAAAGGATAAAAGTTTTAATGCTTCGTATAGGCTGGAGCCGGATGAGTCCTGCTCAAATTAAGGATCGTTCCTCAGGACATTGGCAGGGTTTTGTTAAACATCATCAATAATGCATTTCAGGCAGTTCAGAATGAGAAGAACCCAATCATATCTGTATCTACGAAACAGCTTAATGAACAGATTGAGATTCGCATTACCGACAACGGCCCCGGTATTCCCGATTCCATCAAAGACAAGATCTTTCAGCCGTTTTTCACGACAAAGCCGACCGGACAGGGAACCGGACTGGGATTAAGTCTTTCATGATATTGTGAAGGCGCATGGCGGGACTATCCATGTCAATAGCAAGGAGGGGGAAGGCACTGAATTTGTCATTCAATTGCCGGTTGTCTGATTCGCAGAAAGAGAAAAGACAATCCTGTAAATAAAGTATGGCACTGAAAGGACTTGTTTGCAATACAAAATCCGTGCAATCATTAAATCCGTATAAACCTAAGATATTGACAATTTGCCGGTCAATGATGGTTGAGCTACAGGCTCCATCATCCATGATATATGGTAATTAGTTTTCGTGTTCCCATAATTCATTTTATCTTAATACCTACACACGGTAACAGTTACAGCTTGTCCGTGTGCATTTTACCGGAAACGTTGATAACCCCAATTAATGCCAGCCAATGGATCAGGGAACTGCACCTGAAAATGACCAGCCAAAACCGCAATCCCCGGGATCTGACCTCCGCCATCCGGGAGATTCAATCGATGCAACGGGCGCTGGATATCGAGACTGCCCTGGAACGCGTGCGTTCGAGAACCATGGCGATGCACCGAAGTAATGAGCTACACGAAGTGTCTGAATTGCTTTATGCGGAATTGAAGACTTTAGTCGATTTCAGTGATTTTACAAGCTGCGGTTATATTGAAGTAGATGAAGAAAACCATGTTCAGCATGCCTGGATGACAAGGCCAGATGGAACCTCCATTGGTGATCACGGTCTTCCTCTGAAGGGTGATCCGGTTATGAGTCCAGGGAAGGTCAGGGGAGTACATTTATTATTAAACTTTGATTATTCCGCAGGTGAATTTTTAAAACAAAGAAAATACGTGGCAAACGTTGAATTTAAAATCCTGAAAGCTTTCAGAATGAATGTCTTGCTAAGCATTTATTTTGGCTTCATCAGCATGCTTGCTGCTCAACCCTCCGTATTTGACCAATATTATTTGCATCAATGGGACACCGATAATGGAATGCCTGTTGACCTTGTTCTATCACTCTACCAATCCAAAGAAGGATTTATCTGGTTGCGCACCTACAATGGCCTCATTCGATTTGACGGGATGTCGTTCAAGATCTTTGATTCCAGAAATGTCCCTTTCTTAACCAGCGATAACATCTCGGGTATTCTCGAAGGTCCGGATAGCACCCTCTGGGTAACAAGCCCTTTCGATGGGTTATGGAGGTATAAGAACGGAAAGGTCGAACATGTACTCGGTGATTGCAATCCGGGATACAACCTGGATTGGATCACGGATTCGCAGGAATTGCTGTTCTCAAACATAGGTGATCAAATAAGCTTAATCCGGTATAACCCGAAAACCCATAAGCGAATAGATATTCCCGCGGCGATCGCTGACTCAACCATCGGAGCGTTAAAGATCAATGGTTCCTTGCAAAATTTTGGTACTACCGATCAACAAGGTTACGAGTGGTGGCTATGGAGAGGACAGGCATATCGGGCAAAAAACGGTCAACTGGAGGCCCTAAGAATTAACAGGGAATACAAGGATTTGTACTTTTTTGATATGATAGTAGACAGCAGGGACCGGATCTGGTTTACTTCAAACCGGGGCGTATTCACCTGGAATGGACAATCCATCGAGGCCTATCCCGGCATGGAGTCGGTTAAATCGCTTCCGGTAAGTGCTTTTTATGGTCAAAAATGGATACTGGAAGATCATCTGGGCGGGATTTGGGTGGTTTTGTTTTCCAACATTGCCTACCTGCCTCCCGGAAGCGATCACTTTGTCTTTCCTCCCGAAGGACATCCACTGCGCTTCATTACCTGTAACCAGCTTGCTGGAGGATCGCGAAGGTAATATCTGGTTTTCTTCCAATAACGGGGTGGCCCGGTTAAGCCCAAATTTATTTAAAACGTTTTCCAGGGCACAAGGTCTGCCAACACCCCAAGTGGAGGGGGTAGTACCGGTTGATAGTCAAAAATATATGATCAGTACCCTAAATGGCGGGCTGGTATGGAATGATAACGGCAAGATCCTTAGACCCTTTAAATTTAAAGAAGCCGCCTGGAATGATATAGGTTCCAATTATTACCAACTGTTTGAGGATTCAAATGGCGCGATCTGGGCCTGCGGCAGAACCGGGATATTCAGAATTACCAAAGATCATGAGGAGTGGTATGCCCGCAATATGCCGGTCCGCTACGGATTTGAAGACAACCATGGTCAACTTTGGTTTGGTGTTTATAATCACGGCATTGGATATCTGAATGCCCGGGGTGATTTGGATTTTTTGCAATTGATTCCATTAGCTTCGCATCAAGTACGGTGAGCTCTGTGCGCCGCCTGGATGATGGAGGCTGGGTGGTCACCTCCTTTAACCAGGGTTTGAAGCTGATCGATTCCACAGGGCAATTGGTTAAGCTGCAGGATGACAAAGGATTGTCCTCCACGGGTACTTTCTCCTCGTATGAGGAAAAAGGCGGAACTTTATGGATTTCTACCCAATCCGGTCTGTTCCGGCTCAGGGATGGTGTAGTCAGACGCCTGGGTCCGGAAAGTGGATTGCCGGCTACTTCCGTGTTTGATTTTCTCCCGGATAAGAATGGATACGTATGGTTGCCCAGCAATTTCGGGATCATCCGGGCCTCGAAAAAGGAGCTGGATGATTTGCTGGATGGTAAGGACGTACGAATCAATTGGCGCATTTTTGATGAGGGCGACGGAATGCGAACCCGTTCGTGCACCGGAGCCAGGCACAGCGCCATCATGCCGGATGGAACGATTCTGGTACCTACCCTGGACGGGCTGGTGGAAATAGATCCGGACCGCATGATCACCAACCAACAGCCACCTCCGGTAGTGATTCATCAGTTTCTCTGGGACGACCAGATCATTGATTTAGCCAAATCAGCGGTTTTGGAACCGGGAAATCACCGGTTCTTATTTGCTATAGCGGACTCAGCTTTAAGGCACCGGAAAAAGTGAAATTCCGTTTCCGGTTGATCGGATACGATGAAGATTGGATTGAAGCTTCCGGCGATCGGCGAGCCATCTATACCAACCTGCCTTTTGGGAAATACACGTTCCAGGTGATTGCGGCAAACAATGACGGCGTGTGGAATGAGGAGGGTGATGTTTATTCATTTACTATCATTCGTCCCTGGTGGCATACTTGGTGGGCTTATAGCCTGTATGGACTGGCATTGATTTTAAGTTTGGCCGCATTAGTTCAAACCCAGAAAAAGCGTCTGCTCCGTAATCAAGAGCAGATCGCAAAAGAGAAGGAACTCGAGCACGCCCGGGAAATCCAGCAGGCGTACACCGAACTCGAATCGGCTCACCAGAACCTGAAATCTACCCAATCCCAACTCATTCATTCCGAGAAAATGGCTTCTCTGGGAGAACTCACGGCCGGCATTGCGCACGAGATCCAGAATCCGCTGAATTTTGTCAATAATTTTTCGGAGGTCAATGCAGAATTGATTGAAGAACAAATCGAGGAGCTTGGGAAAGGAAATGTGGACAACGCCAAATCAATTGCCAATGAAATTGCAGGGAACGAGCAAAAAATAATCCATCATGGCAAGCGTGCCGATGCCATTGTCAAATCCATGTTGCAACATTCGCGCTCCAGCAGCGGAGAGAAGGAACTGACGGACATCAATGCATTGTGTGACGAATATTTACGGCTGGCTTATCATGGGATGCGCGCCAGGGACAAATCATTTAATGCAGCGCTTAAGACCGATTTTGATCCCCAATTGCCCGGGGTGGAAGTTGTTTCCCAGGATATCGGCCGGGTATTATTGAATATTATCAATAATGCATTTCAGGCGATGCAAGGTGTCAATAATCCCGTGATAAGTATTTCCACAAAAAGAAGGGATGAGCAAATTGAGATCCGAATCACCGACAACGGCCCCGGCATCCCCGACTCCATTAAAGACAAGATCTTCCAGCCTTTCTTCACCACCAAACCAACCGGGCAAGGCACCGGATTGGGATTGAGTTTAGCCTATGATATTATAAAGGCGCATGGAGGGGAAATGCTGATGGAATCGGAAGAAGGAAAAGGTACTGAATTCACGATCCGTTTGAACGTCCAATAACATGATCAAGATGAAAAGATATTCTCTAATCTATTTATATGTTCTTCTGGCACTCGTATCCTGCGATACCGGAAACAGGACCCCTCCCATTAGCCAAAATCCAGTGAGTTCTTTTGCTCCTCCGCTCATTACCCGCATTGCCGAACTGCCCGATTCCCTAAAACCGGTAATCACCGATCTTTCGAAAAAGCCGAAGCCCCAGCAAATACTGATTCCACGTCAAGGTGATCCTGCCAAATCATATACCACCCCCGATGGTCACATCATTGAGCTGAAGCCACCGGTCAAAAAATTGCTTCCGGCCTTCGCAAACCGGAAGGAAGAAATTGACCAATTAAAAGAAGAGAAATCATTTGATAGTGGAAAAGGTGGACAACCTTTTTATTTTAACTATACCACTGATGATGGTCTTGCTATGAACCAAATCAGGTGTGCGACAACCGATCAAAGGGGCCATTTGTGGATAGGAACCTGGGGCCAGGGCGTCAGCCGCTTTGATGGAAGGCATTTTACCAATTTTTCTGTAGCAAACGGATTGCCTGCAAACCTGATCTCTTCCATCCTGGAAGATCGTGCCGGCCGGATCTGGATCGGTACAGATGGCAGAGGCGTATGCCGTTACGATGGGTTGGAATTTACCACGATTGATATTGACAAGGGATTATCCAATTCTGTAGTGGATATAAAAGAAGGAAGATCCGGAAAATTGTGGGTCCTGACCCGGGCTAGTATGGCCATGCTTGACCCTGAGCAAAATCAGGTCAGGCTACTTGATAAGCAGGTCTATGGATTGCAAAATTCCACCATAACATGCCTGCAGGAAGACAAAACCGGACAACTCTGGATTGGCACAACCGAGGGGGTGGTGGTGTTGATCCTTGACGAACCGGAAAATAAAGGGCCTCACTGTAGCCAATGGGCTGGTGGATAATCACATCAACGAACTTTATGAAGACAAACAGGGAAATATCTGGATAGCTACCGAACATGGGATCAATTGTTATCTACTATCAGATCATGAAAAGATGGCCCATTATACTTCCCAATATCCCGCAGGAGATCAGAATGTACAAACGATACAGGAAGATGACAAGGGAAACCTGTGGTTTGGAACCAATATCGGGGCCGTTCAATGTTCTCTGGTCAATGGAGCCATTGAAAAAAACGCCCAATTTGATTTTCCTGAATTTGGCCGGTTACTGACCATCGATGATCAGGGTAAATTATGGATAGGAACCGGTAATTCAGGAGTCTTCTGTTTTGATCCACCGGTTTCGGCAAGGAGTGGCAGTTTCATAACCTATTCGAAAGCGCAGGGATTATTGCCGATGGATAGGGTTGCTAGTATTAACCAGGATGCAAAGGGAGACTATTGGTTCGGATCGTCAACGATTGTGCGATTCGACGGTGCTTCGGTGAGGGAATACACACCGGAACAAGGAATTCCGGGGTCGATCGTTTCTTTAATCAACCGGGAATCCTCCGGGAAGATCTGGTTCGGTGGTTGGTGGAGACAAAATTGGATTACGTGTTATGATCCGGTCACCCATGGCCTGGGCGAAAGCTTTACGACTTACACCACAGATCAAGGATTGCCCAATGCTTTGATCCCCTATTGTGTCACCGACCACCTCGGTCAGGTATGGTTTAGTACCTGGCAACATGGTGTCATACGTTACGATGGGAAAACCTTCACGAATTACGGTTACAGGATGGGTGGATACAGCATGGTTAAGGCCATGGTCGAAGATGACCAGGGTAATATGTGGTTTGGTACCGGGGGTGGGGGGATAATTTGTTACTCTCCTGCCAATGGAGGTGTATTCCTGTTCTATGCGGTTAAGCAGGGGCTGGCAAGTAGCCTGGTCAATAAAATAATAATAGACAGTCAGCAAAACCTCTGGGTCGCAACAGAAAAGGGACTGAATTTTATCCGTGCCGGAAATCTTGAAAAGATCAATACCGAAATGAACCGGTCATCCATTCAGTTCGAACCGTTAACAAATATATTACAAACCTTTACGACCGACGATGGCCTGCCTGATAATAACATCACCAACATGGTTGAACTTGGTCAGGGTAAGATTGCACTTGGCTGCAATCGGGGTTTGGTCCTGTTTACGATCCCGCAGGATACCGGTCAAAATTTGATGGAACTCCAGGATTTGGAAATATTCAATGTTCAATCGGGTTATCCGGTCCGCAATTTAGAGACCACGAGCAATAACAGCATGTTTGTTGACCAGGATGGGATTCTCTGGATGGCCACCAACAGTACAAAAACGCCACTGGTCCGGTTCGATTACAATGCTCTTCACCGGAACGATAAAAAGCCATCGGTAAGCATTCAGCAAATAAAAATCAATGAAGAAGCCATTTCCTGGCAGACCCTGGAGAATAAGCATGATCACAGCATAGTACAATCGGATTCGGTGTCTTCCTCCGAAATTCCGGATGAATTCATCATCTATGGCAAATCCCTGGATGAATCCGACCGGCAACATTTACGCCAAAAGTTTGAAGCGGTTAAATTCAATGGCATCCACCCATTTTTTCATGTACCGGAACACCTTGTTCTGCCTTTTAAATACAACCGCATCACCATTGAATATGGAACCAACGAACTGAACCGGCCTCAACTGGTGGAATACCAGTATAAACTGGATGGATACGATCAGGATTGGAGTCCGGTCCTTAAAAAGAGTAGTGCGACCTATGGGAACATCAGGGAAGGAACGTACACCTTTCAAGTAAAAGCGCGGTATACAGGTCCTGGGGTTGATGATGCGAATTCGTGGACCGATCCGGTCATGTACTCATTCGCGGTCCTTCCTCCATGGTACCGCAGCCGGCTGGCATACCTGGTCTATGTCTTTTTTTTCCTATTGGGGATTTGGCAGGTTCACCTTTTCCAGAGAAAAAGAACCCTCCGCGTAGAACGGGAAAAAGCTCAGGAACGGGAACTGGCGCAGGCCAGAGAAATCGAACAAGCCTACCATAAGCTGGAAGTTGCGCATGAAAGCCTGAAATCGACCCAATCGCAACTTATTCAGTCCGAAAAAATGGCCTCCTTGGGTGAGCTCACTGCTGGCATTGCCCATGAGATCCAGAATCCGCTGAATTTTGTGAATAATTTTTCAGAGGTCAATAAGGAATTAATTGAAGAGTTGAAAGAAGCCGTATCAAAAAATGATTCGGAAGAAATACAAATTATTCTGAAGGATTTGACGGATAATGAAGGTAAAGTAAATCAACACGGCAAGCGCGCCGATGCCATTGTCAAAAGCATGCTGCAACATTCCCGGGCCAGTACCGGAGAAAAAGAGCTTACGGATATTAATGCACTGTGTGATGAATATTTGCGCCTGGCTTATCATGGGCTTAGAGCCAAGGATAAATCATTTAATGCCGATTTCAGAACGGAATTAGATCCCGGCCTCCCGAAAATAAAGGTGATCAGCCAGGATATTGGCCGGGTCCTGCTCAACCTGATTAATAATGCATTTCAGGCTGTCAGTGATGTTAAAGATCCGCAAGTCCTGGTGTCAACCAAGCGACTTGAAGATGGGATTGAGATCCGGGTGATTGATAATGGCTCTGGCATCCCGGACAACATCAGGGACAAAATTTTTCAACCATTCTTCACCACCAAGCCAACCGGTCAGGGTACGGGGCTGGGGTTGAGTCTGAGCTATGATATTGTGAAGGCGCATGGAGGGGAGATTAGTTTTTCCAGCTTGCCAGTGGAGGGAACCCAATTTAAAATTTTATTACCGGCTTGAAAGACACGATGAGGAGCAATATACATTTGACGATTGGATTTCTTTTTTTGCTGCACCTTTCTTTCGGGCAGAATCTGGAAGGAGTAAAGCATATAGAGAGGGCAAAAACCGGACTAAAAACAGCTGAAGAAGACACCAACAAGGTATTTCTGTACGTAGACTTATGTATGGCCTATCAGTGGTACAACGAAGATTCCCTTCGATGGTACAGCGATTTAGGACTGAAATTGGCTCATAAATTAAATTTTCCTAGAGGTGAAATACGGCTTCTGGTTTCACAGTCTATCTCACTTAATTTTAAAGGAGATGCATCCAAAGCGCTACAGATCTTATTTGATGCGCTGAGAAAAGCCGAAGCATTCGATTTAAGGCAAGAGCAGGAAATCTGTCTTATGAATATTGGTGCCGGGTATTTCTTTCTTAACGATTTGACTAAATCCCAGGAATACCTTCGCCGGGCTAAAGTTATTGAAGACTCGCTTAGCCCTGCGACGGATGACCTGTATTGGAAATGGTACCTCTACCTCTGGCTGGGAAGCAATTTTTCCGATCTCAACCAATTGGATTCAGCCAGTTATTTTTTAAGTCTGGCGTATGAGGGAGTCCAGTCACCTGAATTCATTGATAAATTTAACCTGGTGCCTACCATCTCAATGTTTTATTCGGAACTATTAGGCAAAAAGGGAGAAAACGCTTCCGCACTCGGGTTGCTAAAACAGAGTTACGCTAATTTTAATCAATTTGATGATTACATCGGGTTAGCGGATGCCAGCGTATTTCTGGCGCGATTTTATGAAAAAACTGACCGGCCAGATTCATTGCTCTTTTATGCCGATATAGGCCTTCATGCTGCCCAGAAAAGTAACTACAAAGTAGGTATAATCAATGCCGGAAAACTTTTGGAAAAATATTATCTAAACAGGGATTTAAATCAGGCTTACCGGTACCTGAAGCTTACTTCGGAAGTGACGGACTCACTCTATGGTGCCGCTCAAATTAAAGAACTGCAGCGGGAG
>JACJYK010000004.1 GCA_020636135.1 Lewinellaceae bacterium | reverse complement strand
TGCTCTTTAGTGCCAGAACAGGTGATTTTCTTCAAGCGGATGCAGAGAATAGAAATCAGGTTAGCACCGGTTACATTCCGGTATCTGTCGTGTCTACAGCACTCTGAAATCTCATTGGAACTGAATCAGCGGATTGAAATCAGCTGCTACAAGATGTATCGAGCCTCTGGCTCTTGGGTTTGAGCCTCGGCATTCCCTATGAACACGTATCGGCGTATTGAAGTCCGCGGCTATACGATATGTCGAGTCGCTGGCTCTTTAATTACTTCAATTCATTCTGTCGATGAGGAAATGCAAGATCGGTGCATCATCCGGTGCAATGTTGTATTTTTGAATGCAAGCGATGAAGGTGATGAATCGAGTGACGGGTTTTCTGATGTTATTTCTGGTGGCAGGCGGTCTTTTGCAGGCACAGGAAGGATCGGCATTTCAACTGGTGTACCAGACCTTTCAAACCCATTGTATCCAATGTCATAACCCGACCAGTTTGTCGGGAGGTCTCGATCTGCGTGGCGATGGCACCAGTTCGCAGGCTAACCTGAATCACGTCTACCAAAACCTGGTCGGTGTGCAGCCGCAGAATGCAACGGCCCGCAGCAATGGCAATCAGCTGATCCACCCGGGCAGACCGGACCAATCCTTTCTCTATCGCAAAGTCAACGGTACTTTTGACCCGGATGACGAACTGGCAGCGGGAGAGGGTGATCAGATGCCCCAGGACCAAAGCAGCGTCGTCAGCGCGACGGAAAAAGAATATCTGCGTCAATGGATCCTGTTCGGCGCTCCTTCCAATGGCATGCCCTTCGATACGGGTTTGGTGAATCGCTATTATGCAGGGGACGGCCTGGCTGCATTTCCCAATGGGCCGCCGGCAGCACCCTGGCCGGGTGAGGGGTTTCAGATCAAGACAGGACCTTTCTTCCTGGCACCGGGTACAGAAGATGAGTTTTTTCAAAAATACGAGACCGGCCTGAAGCAGGATGTCGAAGTGCCTCAGATCAAACTCCAGATCTCGGACTTTTCTCACCATTTCATCATGTATGAGTCGACCAATGGGGGTGTGGACCTGCCGGACGGCTTGCGTCGCGAACAAAACCATGCCAACGTCAACATCATTACGGGCGTGCAGCGAACGGAGGACATGGTACTCCCTGAAGGAACCGCATTTCATTGGGATGCCAACTATGTACTGGATCTCAATGCCCATGTTATCAATTACAGCCGCGACAAGGTCTTTAAAGCAGAGGTGTACATCAATGTGTACACGCAACCATCGGGTACGGCAGCCCAGGAGATGCATGCAGTACTGGTTCCCAATCCATTGATTGTCATTCCGAATACGGGTGATACGGTACGCTATCAGCAGACCCTGCGCGTGCCTGACGGGCCGCAAATCTTTGTGTGGGGTGTGCTCGGCCATACGCATCGCTATGGGGTGGATTATAAAGTGTACGAGCTGGATCAAAACGGAAACCGGGGGGCGATGCTCTACGATGCCCAGTGCGCCGACGGCATACCGGGTTGTTTTTCGCCCTATTTCGATTATCAGCACATTCCGACACGCTTTTTCGAACATTTGCTCCCCATACGCCTGGATCGCGGGATCGTACATACGGCTGCGTGGGTAAACAATGGCCCTCAGACCGTGCGGTGGGGACCCACGTCCCAGGACGAGATGATGGTCCTGGGGGTCTTTTACGTAACAGACACCACCGGACTGCAGGTTACGGCTTCCAGGCACGATCTTTCGGTCCCATCATTACAGGTATTTCCAAACCCTGCCAGGGATCAGATCACTTTTCAAACACCAGATGAGGAACCGGGTGTCCTGAGGATCTATGATTTGCAAGGCCGGCTGATCCATCAGAAGCCATTGCAGGGGTTCGAAAATTATCAATGGTTTCCAACCCAAAAGTCGCCGGTGATGCTGTACCAATACATCACCACGAGTGGCCGGAAATATGCTGGAAAGGTGCTCTTTCAATAATCCGTTCCCAATAATCAGGTTGTCTTTTTACCCGCTCACTCCGACGTTTTTTCCGGTACGGAAGGATCGATTTGCCCGGTGAGGAGGCTTTGCTGCAACTTTAGTCCAGCAAAAGTTAATAACCATGAGACAGCATTTTTCCCTAACCATTCTCTGTTTAGCCATTATAGGGCTGAACAGCCTTCAAGCCCATTTGCCGCATCGATTCTCCACACTTACTGGTAATCGGTTGCTCTATCCAGCAATTGCCGCCATAGCAGAAGCTCCAGATGATGCCTGCTCAGCGACATCCCATATCAATATTGCTTCAACCGGCACTACGGCGTCCATCAGCTGGGAAGCGGTAGACGGTGTAACTGCTTTTGATGTCGAAGTGGAGAGTGAGCAAAACACCCCGTTTTTTAAAACAGAGCAGCGAGTCAGCGGAACCACATTTCAGGTCAGCGGATTGACTTCCGGCGGCTTGTACAAAGTAAAAGTGAAGTCACGCTGTGGCGACAAACCGGAGACCATTGTATTCTTCACCGCCGGATCCGGAGATGTCAACCCCGGCAATCCGACAGGACAGCCTACCGGCAGTTGTGCCGCAACATCGCTGATAACCGTGACAGCAGCGGGCACCACCGCAACGATCAACTGGGAGGCAGTGGTTGGTGTCACGACCTTTGAGGTGGAAGTTGAAAGTGAGGAGACAACGCCGGCATTTCACGTAGAGCAGCAGGTGAGCGGAACCACATTTCAGGTCAGCGGATTGACTTCCGGCGGCTTATACAAAGTAAAGGTGAAGTCACGCTGTAGCGACAAACCGGAGACCATTGTATTCTTCACCGCTGGATCCGGAGATGTTAACCCCGGCAATCCGACAGGACAGCCTACCGGCAGTTGTGTCGCAACATCGCTGATAACCGTGACAGTAGCGGGTATCACCGCAACGATCAACTGGGAGGCAGTGGTTGGTGTCACGACCTTTGAGGTGGAAGTTGAAAGTGAGGAGACGACGCCCGCATTTCACGTAGAGCAGCAGGTGAGCGGAACCACATTTCAGGTCAGCGGATTGACTTCTGGCGGCTTGTACAAAGTAAAGGTGAAGTCACGCTGCGGCGACAAACCGGAGACCATCGAATTCTTCACCGCCGGATCCGGAGATGTCAACCCCGGAAATCCGACAGGACAGCCTACCGGCAGTTGTGCCGCAACATCGCTGATAACCGTGACAGCAGCGGGCGCCACCGCAACGATCAACTGGGAGGCAGTGGTTGGTGTCACGACCTTTGAGGTGGAAGTTGAAAGTGAGGAGACGACGCCCGCATTTCACGTAGAGCAGCAGGTGAGCGGAACCACATTTCAGGTCAGCGGATTGGCTTCCGGCGGCTTGTACAAAGTAAAGGTGAAGTCACGCTGTGGCGACAAACCGGAGACCATCCAGTTATTTAATGCAGGTACGACAAGTCCGGACGAAGATAATGCCAAAGGGGATTGCGCTGCTACAGAACAAATCCGGATCGAGCCGCTCTCCGGAACCAGTGTGCAGATAACCTGGCGTCCTGCCTCTGGTGTTACCAATTACGAACTGGAGGTGGAACTGGAAGAATCGGATGTGGCTCAAAGCCTGAATATCATGACTTCGGATACGTCCTGGCAAGTGGATGATTTAGTCCCCGGAGGATTATATAAAGTGCAGGTACACTCGAAGTGCCCATCTGGTGGGGAAGTTAAGTCTGCCGGGGTGTTTTTTATTGCCGGAGTGGATACTACTATTGTAAGTCAGGTAGCTCCTGATTCATGCCTTCCGGTGAGCGGGCTGCGCATCAGTGCTGCAGGCCCGAATGCACAAATCAGCTGGAATGTGGTGCCAGGGGCTGCCTATTATGAAGTGGAAATTGAGGCTGAACAGACCAGCATACCCTGGAAATTAAAAAGATTTGCTTTGGGAACTTCATTGGAAGTGACTGGATTGATAGCAGGGACCACCTACCAGGTCGAAGTGAAAGTTATCTGTTCAGGAGGAGCTATTTCGCTCCCGGAGGTGACTCGTTTTATTCAACCCAATGGAATAGGTCAAACTCCGTCAACCCTGGAGGTGGAGCGACGTACCCGGGAGATCAATGACCTGTCCCTTTCACCCAATCCGGCCAATCGGCAGGTTATGGTTCAGGTAAATAGTTCCACGTTTCAAAATGCCCGGATCACCCTGACGGACTTCACCGGCAGGATCCACTACCAGGCTACACAGCAGGTGCCCGCCGGACCATTTGACTGGAGAATCCCTCTGGAACGAATGGCGACCGGAATCTATCAGGTGACCCTCCAGGTAGGAAATCGAATCTCGGTCGGAAAGCTTTCTATATTTCAATAAATGGTTGAAGGCATCCGGAATGGCCGGGTGCCTTTTTTTATTGATCGATCCGGTAGACGGCCAAAGCATCAGCCATTTTCCGGTCATTGGTCAGCCGGGGTACCTTATTCTGTTCACCCAACTTACCGATGGACTTCATGTAGTTGCGAAAGGCGTTAGGCTGCATAGGTCTGATGACCAATTCACGCAGAATGTTTCCTTGCCGGAGGTCCTTATAATAAATGTTTTGCTTCTGCATGGATTCATCCAAAGCCCGGGTGAAAGCAACCGGGTCGGCAGGTGGGGAGGCATATTCTATGAACCACTCGTGATAGGGTGCACCGCCTTCCGGGGGACTGATCTGAGGTGCCACCGTAAATTCAGTCACCTGGGCAGCATGGCTTTCGATGGTGTCGAGGATGGCCTGATCCACTTCTTTGGCTATCACATGTTCTCCAAAGGCCGAGATGAAATGTTTGATGCGTCCGGTGACGCGCAGCAGATAGGGATTTGTGGAGGTAAATTCGATGGTGTCACCGATGCTGTAACCCCAGAGTCCGGCATTGGAGTTGATGATCACGGCATATTGCACACCGGTTTCGACCTGACCCAGGTGGAGCCGGCGGGGTTGGTCCTGATGAAATTCCTCCACCGGTATGAATTCAAAAAATATCCCCGAATCGGCGTTGAGCAATAATGCCTTTTCATCCGGCCGGTATTGAAAAGCAATGAATCCTTCCGAGGCAGGATAGGTCTCCACTTCATGGATCGGATGACCCACAAGTTCCTGCAATTTTGCCTGATACGGAGCGTAATTAACGCCCCCGTGTACGTAGACCCGGTAATGGGGGAATACTTCTGCAACGGACGATTTTCCGGTAATTTCCAGCAATCGTTCGTAATACATCTGTACCCAGGGCGGAATGCCTCCGATAAGCCTCAGATCTTTGTGCACCGATTCATGGACAATGGCGGTCAATTTTGTCTCCCAGTCTAAAATGCAGTTGATCTCATACGAAGGCAGTTTGTTTTTCTGCAGCCAGTTGGGCACCTGATGGTTGACGATGCCGGAAAGTCTGCCGATGGCAATACCATTATGGGTATCCAGGCGGGGTGAGCCGGAAAAAAAGATCATTTGGCCATCAAAAAAAGAAAAGTCATCCGCGTAATGCGCATAATTAAACAAGGCATTGCGTGCGGTATTAAAGTGGTTGGGCAGGCTGTCCCGGGTGATGGGTATGTATTTGGTCCCGGATGTAGTGCCGGAAGTTTTAGCCAGATAGAGGGGTTTGCCTGGCCAGAGTGCATCCTGTTTCCCTGCTTTCACATCTTCGATATAGCCTTTCAGCGCCTCGTAATCTGCGATGGGTACGGCCTGGCAATAATCCTGATAGGTTTTTACTTTATCGAGTCCGTGGTCCTTGCCAAACTGCGTCTGACGTCCCTTGCTGATCAATTGTTGCAGGATGTCCTGTTGACGCTGGGGCGCTTCTGCTGCCATTTCAGCAGTCTGGCGGACGATACGCCGGGCCAGGGGTTTGACAAATGCTGCTTTAATTCCCATGGCGCAAAAATACGTGATCAGGCTATACTCGAATGAATGTATTTCTGGAAATTATGTAGAGAACGGACCGGAAAAAGCGAAGGTATGCCGGGACAGTGTAGAGACTTCGGTTTGGGATTTTGGCTGCTTTGCAGGAGGTAGCTACTGAAGCACGTTCAGATGGCTGTAAATCTGTCAGACGGGTGTCACAGCCTCAGATGAACCATAGGCAAGGTTAATCTGGAGCGACGGTAGTGTATTCAGTTGGAATAAAATCGGGGATGTGCCTCGTTACCAGCTTTCGGTCATTGAGTAAGAGTGTGGAATGACCTGAATATCACTCCACCTGTTCACATCCACCCTGTAGTTTTCAATTGGATTTTGGTATGCAGGATGCGATAAAAAATCTTGGCTTTTGAGGCTAATTAGCTGAAAAAAGATGCTGCAGCTGATATCCAACCCACTGTTCTACTGCAGCACCCATGAAAACTCAAACACCAACATGTTTGAAATACAATCCTTATAAGCTGGCCTATTTGAGTTAGAATTTTCGTTCTGAGGGTTAAATGTAATCCGGGGATCTACCCCTTCAATGCTTTTTAGGTTTTTGGGTGTATTTCGACGTTGAATGGACACATTAATCCTTTTTTTAGTATGAATGAGGGCTTATCCCAGCGGATTGATCCGCCGGATCAGTAGCGGCTTGAATTGTCTGGAGACCGGAATGATTTTTTTGTTGATTAGCAGGATGCTGTTTTCTTCAATGTCTTTAATCTTATGCAGATTGATGATAAAGGAGCGGTGCACCTTCATCAGATGTGGTTGCTGAATAATCTCATCGATGGCTTTCAGGGTAGAGTGGACCATGAATTGTTCATCTTCTGTAACAAAGGCTACGTAGTCTCCCTTGGTTTCGACGTAAAGCAGGTTATTCAAATCCAGGCGCACGATACGGCCTTCACTGCGGATGAACAAGTCCGGACTTGCTAGAGGCGGCTGATCATTACGGACCAATTCCCGCACCCGTTCGAAAGCATTGGATAATCGCTGCATGACCACCGGTTTGGTGATGAAATCGATGATCTTGTCTTTGAATTCAAAGGCCTGAAGGGCATAATCGGCGCGGGATGTGACAAATATGACGTAAGGAAGATATTGGACGGATTGAACCAGGTCCAGACCGGATAGTCCGGGCAACTGAATATCGAGTAATAAGACATCGACGTATTCCTCCTCCAGAATGCTCAGGGCCTGATTGGCATTGACGCAAGTGCCGACGATTTCGATATCCGGAATTTTGGCGGTCAGTTTTTCCAGCGAGATACGCGACATCTCATCATCATCAATAATCAGGCAACGTATTTCCATTACAGTTGGGTGACAGGTGCAGAGGAAATATGATTGATGATGTCGATGGTTCGTTCCCGGAGCCGGTGGATAAATTCAGACATTTCACCACGCTTCAGCAGTCCTTTCTCCAGATTCATTTCTATCATTTCGATCTCCTTGGCCAGTTCCGGATATCCGATCATGGCGTAGGAAGGTTTAATCTTGTGCAGGTGGTGGATCAGCTGGTCGCCCAAGTCGTTGTCCAGCAATCGCTCAATATCGCGTAGTTCTTCCGGCATATTCCGGATGAATAAGTCGACCATCAGGTAATAGTGCTCCCAGTCGCCATCGTATAGTTCGCTGACCGTCTGGTGCCGCTTCCGTTTTTCAATGTGAGCGGAGGCAGTATCTCCTGAATAATATCCATCCACAGCCTGGATCATCAGGTCAATGATCTGCTCCGGAAGGAATGGTTTGCTCAGGTGGTAGTTCATACCGCTGGCCAGCGCTTTATCTTTTTCGTCCTTAAGTGCCGAGGCAGTGAGTGCGATGATCGGTATGTTTTGATTGACATTGCCCTGCATGGCGCGTAAACGGGCAGTCGTTTCATAGCCATCCAGGTGAGGCATGCGGATATCCATCAGGATGAGGTCAAACCCGTGACGGTCAAGCAGGTCCAGTGCCTTAAGTCCGTCCATAGCTACCTGGGACACCATGCCCAATTTGTGAAAGAGGCTGTTCAGATATTGCTGGTTCATCGTGTTGTCTTCTACGATCAAAACGCGTATCCCGTGCAATTTTTCAATGGCCGAATGGTTGGATAATTTTTCGGGGTAAGGGATTTCGGTTGCCTTTTCGAGTTGCAGATTAAACGTGAAAGTGGTTCCCTGATTGAGGCGTGAAAACACCCTGATCTCGCCATGATGCATCTGGATCAGCTTCTGGCAGATACTCAAGCCCAGTCCGGTACCGCCGTATTGACTCTGGATGGCTTTGCCGGCCTGATTGAAGCGGTCAAAGATGGTGCTGATGCGATCTTCACCGATGCCGATCCCGGTATCTTTGATGGAAAATTCGAAAGTGTAATGCTCGTCAGTCTCCGCCAGTTGACATCCATAAAAGAGAATGTGTCCCTGATTCGTAAATTTCAGGGCATTGGTAAACAGGTTGATCAGGATCTGGCTGAGGACCGTCTTATCTTCAAATACCTCTACCTGCAGGTCTTTCTCCAAATGAATGAATAGAGAGAGGCCTTTGGATTGCACCGGCAGCTGGAAAGAATGGGCTAGGGTATAGACGTGGTCGTACAGGTTAAAGCGCTTTTTATTCAGTTCAAATTTGCCTTCGGTGATTTTGGAGATGTCCAGTATATCATTGACCAGGGCATGCAGGATCTCGGAAGAATTGCGCAGTGAGGTGATCAGTTCATGCTGTTCTTTATTCAATGGGGTGTCAAAAAGCAGGTGAGTGGCTCCCAGGATGGTGTTGATGGGATTGCGAATCTCGTGGCTCATATTGGCAAGGAATTCCTTCTCGGCATCACGGGCGTTCTCTGCTTCCTGCCGCGCTTTCTCCAGTTCCCGTTGCAGCTGTTTCTGCAGGGTGATGTCGTAGTGAATGCCCATGGAACCTATGAATTTGCCGGTCTCATCGTAGAATGGTGCACCTCCGATCAATACATTCATGATTTTGCCGGACTTGGTGATGATCTCGGATTCGTAGACATTGCTGATGCCCTGCTTGCGGCTTTCATCATTCCGGCGCATCATCTCCTTGTAATTGGGTGGGAGCAGCATGTCGATGGCGTTCTGTCCCAGCAGTTCTTCTTCCCGGTATCCGGTGAGTTTGCAAAAACGGTCGTAGGCGCGGATGATGTAACCGTCCTGATTGACTTCCATGATGCCAAACTCCATGTTTTCGATGATGCCCCGGTATTTTTCTTCACTGCGCTTGATCTGCAGTTCTTTGTCCTTACGGGCGCTGATATCCTCAAAATACCACAGGTTACCAAAAAAATCGCCTTCGGAAACAATAGGGACGAAGTTCAGGAGCACCGTCTTATTGTTATTCATGACGATTTCTTCGCCGGCATGAACTTCTTTCGAGTCGATGATGGACCGTATCCTGTCGGCAAAATCATCCGGCGATTTGAACAAATGCCGGTTTTGAAGCAGAAGGCTGGGGAAGTGGCTGCCTTCCAGATCGGATAACTTTTCTTTCAGACTGAAGAGGTTACTAAAGGTGGGATTCAGGATTACGACCTGGTGATCCTGGTTTTCAATGACCATTGCAGCCCGGATGTTGGTAACCAGAGCGGTAACCATGGTCATAAAGGACCGCAGTTTCTGTTCCTTGTGGTATTTACCGGTGATGTCACGGGCGATGGCCGTGAAGTGGAGCTTTCCGTTTTCATCGTTCACCCTGGTCACATTCTGACCGATCCAGATCTCTCCACCGGCGGCATTGATCACGGGAAACTCCAGGTAGGTTTTCTCGATGCCTTCGTCACGCATACGCACATAATACTCATAGACCTTCAGGCGCTGATCCGGGGAGACGAATTCAGAAAAATGCCTTCCGAGGAGATTTTCTTTCCGGTAACCGAATTGGACAACGGCCTGCGTATTGACGAGGGTAAAATAACCGTTCTCATCCACCAGGTAGATGATGTCTGTTGCATGCTCTACCAGATTGTCAAAGGGGTTGCGGACCGGGCGGGTTCCCTTTTCGTCGGATTTCCAACTCGTACCCATGCCCAGTTCCAGTGCCTGCCGGGTGGCATCCAACTCTTTTCTCAGTATTTGCAATTGAGCTTCCGCTTGAGCCCGGCGCTCTTGTTCTTCCTCTAGTCGTTTTTTCCAGTGTTCAGTCTCCTTTTCCATCATAGCGTCTTTAGTCTCAATGCAAATGGCATTCCATCAGGAGTGAGGGAAGACTAAGATACATGAATGATCTTCAATTTCATTTCATTGGATAGAAATGACTCGATTGACTGTTCCGGATCATTGTTTCTGGCGAAGGCACAGATTGGTGTATTTCCGCAAGAAAGGCAGTTAAAAATCACCAAAAAATGATGCTGGTCTGGCAGTTTTAGAACCGCAGGTCTTCGACATGTGCCCCCGGATATTTGTTGACATCCATCTGGAACAAATTGGCTGCGATCTGTTGATTGGGTTTGAGCGTGGTCAGTTGCAGGGACATCCGGACCCCATCGCGATAAAATAATTCCAGTGCCCGGGGTATGCTTTGCGGGTCCAGGCTTAGTCGTGCCTTGGAGACTTCCTCGTCGCGAATCTTGGACTTGAACTCGATCAGGTCAAGGGTCTGACCGTGGTCTTTTACCTGGTCCACCAATGCAAAAAAGTAGCTCTGGTCGTTATAGATCTTCAACCAGTCCAATGGAGTGGCATAACCTTCATCCTGTACATCCGCGGCATCCTGGATCTGGATCTCATTGGCATCGCGGAGGAAACTCCACATGGATTTACCATCACAGACCAGGGTACGGTCGGGGAGTTCCAGCCGGTATTTGGCTCCCTGCTGGTAGAGTTTGCCGGTTTGTTTGCTTTGGGTTTGATCGGGCATCGTGGTTGTCATCACGAAGTCCACCGTGACATCCGTCCAGTTGTCCATTTTCTCTTTGGTCATTTGCAGCAGGTTGACTGCCCTGGAATCGGATACTTCCAGATCCGCACTCCGTGGGGTCTGCGTCCAAGCCAAGCTGCCTGACAGGAGGAACATCAACATCGGAATACAACCACGAACCTTCATGAAAAGCATTTATACCAAGAACGATGGCAAACCGCCATTAGTTTGATGGAAGCGTTAAAGTAGGGTTAAGCCCTTACTTTTTCTTTAATTCATCCAATAAGTGTTCCAATTCCATTTCAGAGAAGACCAGTACTTCACGGGGCTTGCTACCATCAGCAGCACCTACGATATTAAGTTGCTCCAGCTGATCCATGATCCGTCCGGCGCGGTTGTAACCTAATTTCATCCGACGCTGGATCATCGAGGTGGAACCCAGTTGGTTTTGCACCACGAGTCTTGCAGCATCTTCAAACTGGTCATCCAGCTCATCCCAGGACAATCCGGATTCTCCGATCATGGCTTCGCTTTCCGGCTGGTATTCGGGCAGGTAAAATGGTTCGGCAAATCCCGGTTGGTCGTGGATGTGGTCGAGCACGCGTTCCACCTCAGGAGTATCCACAAAGGCGCACTGCAGGCGGATCATATCGCCTCCGACATTAAGCAACATATCCCCGCGACCGATGAGTTGTTCGGCGCCGCCGCGGTCGAGGATGGTACGGCTGTCAATTTTGCTGGTCACCTTAAATCCGATACGGGCCGGGAAGTTGGCTTTGATGATACCTGTGATGATGTTTACCGAAGGACGCTGGGTGGCGATGATCAGGTGGATGCCTACGGCACGGGCCAGCTGGGCCAGACGACCGATGGGTAATTCGATCTCCTTACCAGCCGTCATGATCAGGTCGGCGAACTCGTCGATCACCAGGATGATAAAAGGAAGGAATTTATGTCCGTTTTCCGGGTTGAGTTCCCTCCGGCGGTATTTAGCATTGTATTCTTTGATATTACGCGCACGGCCTTTTTTCAGCAGGTCATAGCGCGTATCCATTTCGATGCAGAGAGAATTGAGGATGTTGATCACCTTGCTGGTCTCGGTAGTGATCGCCTCCTTGGCATCCGGGAGGAAGGCCAGGTAATGTTCTTTCAGCTTGCTGTACGGAAACAGCTCCACTTTTTTCGGGTCGATCAGGACCAGTTTGACTTCGCTGGGATGCTTTTTGTAGAGCAGGGACATCAGGACGGTGTTGATACCAACTGACTTACCCTGACCCGTGGCTCCGGCAATCAGGAGGTGGGGCATCTTAGCCAGGTCGGCAACAAAAACTTCGTTGGCAATGGTTTTTCCCAGTGCTACGGGTAATTCCATTTTGTTGTCGTGGTATTTGTCCGATGCCAGCACTTCGCGCAGACTGACGACCTGTTTCTTTTTATTCGGCACTTCGATACCGATGGTTCCTTTGCCGGGTATCGGCGCGATGATCCGGATGCCGAGGGCGCTGAGACTCAGGGCGATGTCATCTTCCAGGTTTTTGATCCTGGAAATACGTACACCCGGAGCCGGGACAATCTCGTACAGGGTCACGGTCGGCCCGATGGTGGCGCGGATCTTGGTGATCTCAATCTTGTAGTTCAACAAAGTGGAGATAATCTGGTCTTTGTTGGCTTCCAGTTCGGCGCGGTCGATCTCCACTTTCTCTTCGCTGTAGTCATCGAGGAGCTCCAGGCTAGGGAATTTATAATTGCGCAACTCATCCTGCGGATCGACCGGAACGTTCAGTCCGATGTGTTCGCCATGCTGGTGGGAATCCATTTCTACGGGCAGGGGCAGATGTTCGGCACTGTGTTGAATCTCCAATTCGGTGTCATTGTTCAGATCTTCCGGCGCCGGGGAGGTACCCTGGGGTTCGATCATCTCAAATTCGAGGTCATCGTCCAGAGATTCTTCACCGGCAGCTGATGCTGCAGTGTCCGGAACAACAAATTCCATCTGGCCAAATTTATTGAAGCGGGCAACAGATTGTTCGTCTTCTTCCGGCTCGATTTGATTGCTGCCAGGCTTGGTATAATAACTAGGTTTCAATGGTACATTTTCAGTGACGGCGCCCACACCTACGGCGACAGGTGTTTTGGTGAAGGGCCAGAGTTTCTGCCAGGGGATCTGGGCATCCGAGAAATTCGGATTGATGGACCAGATGATGATGATGATGATGGTAAGCAATAACAAGGCATACAATCCTACCTCCCCGATGAAGTTGCTGACCCAGTAGGTCAGTCCTTCGCCGATGGTACCGCCCCAGGGGAATGCAGTTTTCAGGAAAAAAGCTTCAAAAAAGACCGATAAATAGATCATCAGCCCCATCAGGTAAGCAAAGTGATAGGTCAGGCTGTGTTCTTTCTTGCCGCGTAGCAGGAACCAGCCGAGTTTGTACAGGAAGGGAAGCAACAGGAAAGAGGACATGCCAAAACCCCAGTAGATGAAAAAGTTGGAAAGGACGGCGCCCATACGTCCACACCAGTTTTGCATGACCAGATTGTTATCCCACAGGGTTTGCCAGGAAAAATGAAAGACCTGATCCTGATCGGCGTGCCAGTTAAAAACATAAGATACCAGGGCCAGCGCCAGATAGACGGTAAAGAAAAGGACCATAATACCGCCAATCTTGCGGAAGCGCTCCTTTTTCTGGGTTTTGGTGATGGGCTGTTTTTTCTTTTTGTTCTTGGACGCCATGGGATTGAAACAGTTAGATATTAAGAATATTTTTAATGCATCTTCACGCAAATATAGAATTATACATATAAAGAAAAAATGTAATGTGAAATTTTTTTCTGGAAATTCAACGGCAATATCGACGCCCTGGTACTTTGGATTGGTTGTAGCATGTAACTTACTACTCACTGGGGATGTCCTATCCTGTAATCAAAACCCGGAAAATGAAAGACGCAACAACCATAACCAGATCACTGCAGCGAGCAGCTTGTTTTATAGCCCCCTTGTTGATGGCTACCTCCACTTTTTTTTGGAAAAACGGAGCCTATGGTCTCACCGGCGGAACCCTCCTTATCGGATCCCTGGTGTGCTGGATCTATGCTCTTCAGAGTCTTTTTGGACTATTGGAGAAGGATACACCTCATTATTCGGTGTGGGGATACTTTCTGGCGGTGGTTGGTTGTATCAGTGGGATCAATTTTGCCTTTTGGGGTGTGATCAGTGAAGCATTTGACCTTACCCAGCAGGCTCTTCTTGACCAGGCTTCCATCCATGCTATGGTTTTTAATCTGTTGCTGTTCTGGACGGGCCCGCTCTTTCCATTGAGTCTGTTGATCGTGGGGATAGTCCTGCTCCTGAAAAAGAAAATGCCAATCATTATTGCCATCCTGCTTTGCCTTGCCGGAGTAGCCTTCCCCTTGTCACGCATTCCCCGTATCGAGTGGGTGGCGCACCTGTCGGATCTGATCCTGATGATACCGCTATTTTACCGGGGAATTTACTTCCAGACGGAGCTCTCGATCAAGAGCTGATCTTACCCGCGAATGGTATCTTCTATTGTTGATAAAACGATGTAGCTATTTCCTGCGAATAAAAATTTAGCATTAATCAGGTAGCCTGTAACTTTCCGTAATGCTAATCCGTAATTAGGGTGTATGAATGCCAAAGAATACAATCAATGTGTGGAACATTATGCCGATGCACTTTACCGGTACGTGCACCGGGGCTTCCGTCACATCGATGATGCCCAGGATATCGTTCAGCATTGTTTTGAAAAACTATGGATGAAACGGGAGCAGATTGGCATGCCGGAGGCGAAAGCTTTTCTGTATGTGAGCGCCCGGAATGCTTCCATCGACGACTGGAGGAAAAATCACCGCATTGTATCTTTTGAAAACCATACCCAGCAGGATTCGGGCTATGAACCGGATGAGGTGTTTGAAACGATGGATTTCGCCCGGGAATGTCTGCACCATTTGCCGGAAGTACAACGCAGCATTTTTTTACTGAGAGAATATGAGGGACATGCTTATGAAGAAATAGCGGAACAACTGGAACTTACCTTGAGCCAGGTTAAAGTGAATTTGTTCCGTGCGCGGAAAAAGATCCATGAATTTATGCAAGAAAAAAAGATCGTATTATGACCATCAATCGCCTTAATTACGAAAAATATGCCATCGATTACCTGGATGGCACCCTGTCTCCGGACCTGCGCGAAGAAATGGTAACTTTTCTGAATGCTCATCCGGATATCCGGGAGGAAGTGGAATGGCAACAGCAGTTTACCGCTCCCGCTCTGAAGGTTGTCAGCCATCCTGACAAGAGCAGACTCCTGAAACCGGAGGGTGTAACCCGTCGCATTAGACCCATCTACTGGCTGGCTGCCGCCGCATCCGTCGCGCTGCTGATCGTCTTTGGACTGTTCTGGCGACCACAGCCGGATAATCATCCTATGGCTGCCGGAGAAGAGAAGATCATGCCTGCCAGCGAATCACACAACGATCATCCAATCGTATCACAGGATCCGAACCAGCAGTTGGCAGCAGTGCAGCAGAGCCCTGAAGAACTGACCAGAAGCAGCGAAGCTTCAGAGGCTGAAAGAAGTAAAGAAGGAAAACACCAGATATTACCGGCTGCAGAGCCTAAATCCAGGAACTCAACCATTCAGGTGGCCCGGCATGCACCGGCTACGTCCGGAGTTCCTGCTACCACCGATATTAATAAACCGGTGGCCACTGACCGCGCGGATGATCAGGTAGCAGTACTTGAAACGAGTCCCGCCAGCGATGAGGCCATAGCTCTGACCGAAGCAGCTACCCGGGAAATGGCATTCATCGCCTTGCCTGCCCCGGTGGTGACACTGCTCTACGATGAAGAAACAAATCCAATCGCCGAATCCGCTGTAGCATTGAGTGCACAAGTGTCACAGCCGGAGGAACGCAATCGACTCAATATTCTTAAACGTATGTTACGACCGGAAGCCTACACCGAGGATGGATCCTTTTCCATCAGAGAATCGGTCATCCCGGAAGCTTTTGCCGGACTATTTTCCAAAGATTAAAAAAACCTGAACATGAAATTATCATTCAAAATCGCCCTGACTTCGTTGGTCTTAACGGCCGGGTGCACCGCAGCGGTTGCTCAGCAGGACTCGATGTTACATACACCCCGCTACCGTACGGACCATTATCAGGCTGATACCGTGTACAGCCATTCAATGAATTCAGACTCCAAGTCTACGGTTTATCACCGCAGCAGATACCGTCACGACCCAATCAAAACCCGGTGGTTCTTGCTTGATATCGGTGTGGGATCCTACGTAGAAGACGTGCCCTTATACCTGGATAACGGAATCAATCCTTTTGATCAGGATCTCGGCAGAAGCACCAACCTGCAGATCCACCTCTACCAGCAAAGGATCAACCTGGCTGGTGGTGTCCTGAATCTGCTCCATGGTATGGAGTTCAATATCCAGGATTATGCTTTTGCCAATTCCGTCAGCCTGGTGCCGAATCAACCCCAGTTGACGATCAATAACGATGAGGGCGTCTCTTACCGTAAAAACCGGTTGCAGATGACCTATCTGACCATCCCGGTCATGCTGAATATCGAGACCAACCCCAATCACCACCACCGCTCCTTCCGGATCAGCGCTGGTGTCTATGGCGGCCTCCGACTTAACTCGAACCTGAAGCAGAAGAGTGGTGTCTACGGCAAAGAGAAGATCCGCGATGATTTCAACCTGAATAAATACCAGTATGGTCTGCGTGGCCAGGTTGGCTTCGGTCCGATCAACCTGTACGGGACGCTGAATATGTCACCCTTGTTTGATGAAAAACAGGATGCCGGTGCAAAATTATATCCCTTTACTATTGGGATCTCCCTGGTACCGTTCTGACCAGAAGATATACTTATACAGCTCAAAAAAAGGAGGCGCTGAATTTTCATCCGGCGCCTCCTTTTTATTTTGTGTTGCCTGCTCGCTGCGAGAGACCTTCCTGCGATCTTACGAAAATGCGTTTAATCCCGTCACATCATACCCGGTGATCAACAGGTGGATGTCGTGCGTACCCTCATAGGTGAGCACAGTTTCCAGGTTCATCATATGACGCATCACCGGATATTCATTGGTAATGCCCATGCCTCCGTGGATCTGGCGGGCTTCCCTAGCAATTGTCAGCGCGGTATGCACATTGTTGCGCTTGGCCATCGAGATCTGGGCCGGTGTGGCTTTGCCTTTATTGGCCAGGGTGCCGAGCCGCCAGGTCAGCAGTTGAGCCTTGGTGATCTCGGTGATCATTTCGGCCAATTTTTTCTGGGTCAATTGAAACTGGCCGATGGGCCGGTCAAACTGGATGCGCTCCAGGCTGTACCGTAAGGAGGAATCGTAGCAGTCCAGTGCTGCTCCGAGGGCCCCCCAGGCGATGCCGTAACGCGCTTTTGACAGGCAGGACAATGGACCTTTCATGCCCCGGACCTCCGGGAAGACCTGAGATTTTGGTACCCGTACGTCTTCAAAGATCAACTCGCCAGTGATGGATGCCCGCAGCGACCATTTGCCATGGATCTCCGGAGCGGAGAAGCCGGGGCTGCCCGCTTCAACCACCATACCACGAACGACACCTTCTTCATCTTTGGCCCAGACCACTGCCAGATCGGCAACCGGTGAGTTGGTGATCCACATTTTGGCGCCGTTGAGGATGTAGGCGTCGCCATCATCCCTGATGTTGGTAACCATGCCGGCAGGATTGGAACCGTAATCCGGCTCGGTCAGGCCAAAGCAACCGATAAAGTCGCCGGAACCCAGTTTGGGCAGGTATTTCTTGCGTTGTTCCTCACTGCCAAAGCGGTAGATCGGGTACATGACCAGCGATCCCTGGACAGATGCCATCGAGCGGATTCCGGAATCACCTCGTTCCAATTCCTGCATAATCACGCCATAAGCCATCTCATCCATGCCTCCGCCGCCATATTCAACCGGCAGGCTGGGTCCAAAGGCGCCGATTTCAGCCAGGCCTTTGAACAGATGGGTAGGGCATTCGGCACGATCGGCATAGTCTTCAATAATCGGAGTGACTTCTGATTTGACCCAATCCCGGACCGCGGCCCTGGCCAGCAGGTGCTCTTCTTCCAGTAACTCATCCATCAGGTAGTAATCGTGATGCTGGTATTTATCGACTCGGTTAGCGCTTTTCATATGTTGGACTTATTTTGCCGGCAAAGGTAGGAGAAGCGGGGGAAATGTTGAATGTTGAATGTTGAATGTTGAATTGAAAGAGCCGAAAAGTTGTGGATACCATTTGAGGTTATTAAGAGCACAGAGCCAGAGGCTCGAAAGATGGTATAGCTGCGGATTTCAATCCGCAGGAAAAGATAATAAATGAAAGGAGTGCTGAAGGCACGGCAGACCAGATGTGAAATGTTGAATGTTGAGTGTTGAATGTTGAACTGAAACTTCTGAAAAGTTGTGGATACCATTTGAGGTTATTAAGAGCAAAGAGCCAGAGGCTCGAAAGATGGTATAGCTGCGGATTTCAATCCGCAGGAAAAGATAATAATGAAAGGAGTGCTGAAGGCACGGCAGACCAGATGTGAAATGTTGAATGTTGAGGGTTGAATGTTGAATTGAAACTTCTGAAAAGTTCCAGATACCATTTGAGGTTATTAAGAGCAAAGAGCCGGAGGCTCGAAAGATGGTATAGCTGCGGATTTCAATCCGCAGGAAAAGATAATAAATGAAAGGAGTGCTGAAGGCACGGCAGACCAGATGTGAAATGTTGAATGTTGAGTGTTGAATGTTGAATTGAAGGCTAATCCGATTAGATTTGCACTTCATAAAGCCATCATCATATGGGAACCATTGCCATCGAAGGCATGCAGTTTTATGCCTACCACGGGTACTACAAAGAGGAGCGGAAGAAAGGAAATTATTTTGTGGTCGACGTGTACCTCGACCTTGATTTTACCAAGGCCGGTCGGGAAGATGGTATCCGGCATACCGTCAATTACGAAAAGGTTTACAACCTGTGTGCCCGGCGCATGGAGCGCACCAGGAAATTGCTGGAGTCCGTATGTGTGGAGCTCGCCGAACTGCTGCACCGTAAATACCCGGAGGTAAAAAAGACCCGCGTCCGTATCTCCAAGCTGCATCCTCCTCTGGCAGGCCCTTCGCAGCGCTTTTATGTTGAACACAGCCTCAGGAGGAAAAAACCCAAACGCAAAGATTTAAGTTTTTAATAACAAGCTTTTTGACGCCTTGTGCGTCTTATATACAAATCGTCAACACCAAAACTATGAAGAAAAGAACCTTACTGCTGGCCTTGACGGCTTTCAGCCTGATGTCGTGTGCCACCCTGAACGGTGTATTGAGCCAGGCCGGGACCATGCCTGTCACCACGGAGGAGGTGGGTAAAGGATTGAAGGAAGCCCTCACGGTGGGTATCAGCAAAGGCGCCGAGGCGCTGGCAAAAGCAGACGGCTATTACAAAAGTCCGTACAAGATCCTGATGCCGGAAGAAGCTCGCACCATCGCCAACAAGCTCCGGGTGATTCCGGGATTCGCCGACTTTGAAGAACAGCTGACTGAAAAGCTGAACCGGGCTGCCGAAGATGCTGCACAAAAAGCGAAACCCATCTTTGTGGATGCCATCACGTCGATGACCATCGGCGATGCCTGGAATATCCTGAAAGGCCAGGATAATGCAGCCACCGTTTACCTCAAGCAAGAAACTTACCAGCCACTGTACGATGCCTTTAAACCGGTTATCGTGAGCTCGCTGGAAAAGGTTAATGCCTTGTCCTACTGGGAATCCGCGGTCACCGCCTACAACAAGATCCCATTGGTCAAGAAGATGAATCCCAAGCTGGATGACTATGTGAATACGCAGGCGCTGAACGGCTTGTTCAGCATGGTTGAAAAAGAAGAAAAAGAGATCCGCACCAATGTGGGTGCCCGCACCACCGATCTGTTGCGCCGCGTATTCGGCCAGCAGGGCCGCGGCTAGGGTCCTCAAAATAAAGTAGAACACAGTAGGAACAGTCGGTGTGGCTTGGGTCAGACCGGCTGTTTTTGTTTGATCTAGCTGGATAAATCTTCGGATCTTATTACACCGGCAGATAAAAACTAATCCCGATTTCATTCTTGGGGTTGGAAGCAGGCGAACATTCCCTTGCCAGAATCGTTAAATTGGTCTTAAATTGTAGCCGATTAAAACTATTTGCCGGATCTTAAACCTTTCCTAAAAAGAAAGTGACCGGATCGACACAACCAATGCGGAACCAAACAGTAACTCTTCTTTTTTTATTTATTTCACTGGTAGCCCGGGGGCAGCATGCTCCAGGATCCATTGAGTTATTTAACTCCTCATTTGAAGGGATACCGCAGTGTTGCCAGGCCCCGTTGGGGTGGCGTGACTGCGGTTGGCCGGGGGAGACCCCACCGGATATTCAACCCTCCGGTCAGTTCAGCGTGACTCGTCCTGCGCAGGACGGAAGAACCTACCTGGGCATGGTTGTACGTGAAAATGAAACCTGGGAACGTGTAACCCAGGCGCTAACCACGGCCATGCATGCAGGCACTTGCTACTCTTTTTCGCTCTACCTGTGCCGGTCCAATGTTTATCTCAGCAAGCTGGATGCTAAAGAGGATTCACCACTAAAATCTTTTACAAAACCTATCGTGCTGCGGATCTGGGGAGGCAACGATTACTGCGATCGTGCAGAGATGCTCGCCGAGACCCCGCCCATAGAGAATGCGGACTGGCGGAAGTATAATTTCAAGCTGGAGCCCAAGCAGCATTATAAATTCATCATCCTGGAAGCGTATTACAAGACGCCGGTCTTGATGCCCTACAATGGCAATGTTCTGGTGGACCATGCCAGCGCCCTGGAGCCGATTCCCTGTGATGATGAACTACCAGCCATTGACCCGGAGATTACCCCTCCTGTGGCAGAGGAAGAAGAACCTAAAGTTGTAAATCAGGCTCCGCCTGCCCGGCCTCAAACCCAGCCTCAGCGCCCCGAAACACCTCCGGTAACCCCGACACCAGTGCCTGAAGAAGAGAAACCTTCCCAACCGAAAATTCGCGTCTTAACCGAACTGTATGGTGACCTAAAGGTGGGACAGGTGGTCACCATCCGCAATCTGTATTTCCGGGAGAATTCCTTTGACATCGATTCGAAGTACTTTCCGGTTCTCGATGAGCTGTATGCCTTTTTGAAGCAAAACAAAAATGTACGCATCGAGATCGGAGGGCATACCAATGGATTGTGCGAGGATGTGTTTTGTCAGCAGCTTTCCCTCAACCGGGCTCAGTCTGTCTCCAAATACCTGGTCGACAAAGGGATCGACGCACGTCGCATTATTGCTAAAGGTTACGGTAAAAGCCACCTGATCGCCTCGGACAATACGCCCTACGGTAGGCAGAAAAACCAGCGTGTCGAACTAAAGATCCTCAGCCTGGAAAGCTAGCACGTGGTCACTTCAAATCCCAGCGATTCCAGGTCAGACCAAAATGCCGGATAGGATTTGACAACGACTCCGGGGTCCTTGATGACAATAGGGTTTAATATGGCTAATGGGGCCATCGCCATCGCCATCCGGTGATCTTCGTAGGTAGCAAATTCGGGTGTCATCCTGAAGGCAGCCTGGCCCTCAACAACAAAAGTATTGGCTTGTACAGAATCCTGGTAAAAAGCCACGTCCAACTTCCTTAGTTCGTTCTGCATGGCTGCAATCCGGTCGGTTTCTTTGATGTACAAGGTCTGCAATCCCTGAAAGACTCCCTTGACTCCCAATCCCCCACAACAGGCAATAACTGTCTGAGCCAGATCGGGGCAATTGATGAAGTCGTATTCAAAAAACGGTTTCGGTGGCGTGGAGGTTCGTGAAAGCCGGATGTACCCTTCCCCGAACTCGGTATGGACGCCCAGGTTTTCCATGAAACCGGCTATCGCCGCATCACCCTGCAGACTTTCCTGGTGCAGTCCGTATAACGTGAGGTCGCAGTAATCACTCAGGGCAGCGATACTGTAATAATAAGAGGCTGCACTCCAGTCTGCCTCTACCTGGAATGGCCGGGCTTCATAGGCTTGTGGTTCAACCGTGATGGTTTGCCCACTCCAGGTGTGATCGACTCCGAAAAAACCCATCATATGCAGGGTCATTTCAAGATACGGCCTGGAAACCAGCTCGCCCTCCAGATTCAACTCCAGTCCCATGGGGAGCCGGGGTGCGATCATCAGCAAGGCAGACAAGTATTGAGAGGAGACACTGGCCGGTAGCGTAAGACTGCGGGTCACTTGTTCCCATTGTCCACCGCTGAATCGCAAAGGAGGATAACCTTCATTTTCCAGGTATTCAATCCGGGCGCCCAGGGTTCGCAAGGCTTCAACCAGTGGTCCGATGGGGCGCTGCTTCATCCGCTCGCTCCCGGTCAGTGTGCAGGACTTTCCGGACCAAGCCAGATAAGCAGTGAGGAAGCGGAAGGTGGTGCCTGCTGCGCCGGCATCCAGCACCTCATTCTGGGACGCTAACAGGGCTTGCATGGTAGAAACGTCCTTGGAGGTTCCCAATCCGGTAATAGGAAAATCTTTTCCGGAGAGCGCCCGCAGGATCAAAGCCCGGTTGCTGATGCTCTTCGAGCCATCCAGCGTAACCGTCCCGGAAATTCTGCGATCCATGCGATGCAATTCCAACTTGGATGGATAATCGAACCTGTTTAATGCTGCCATGCCTTAATCTGCCGTCATGTTTTCCCAAATCGTAGAATGGGCTCAAAAGTAAGGATTTGAGCGATATCTGCATTTGGTGGACACTTACCTGAAATGGAAGGCAGCTTCGGATTATTTATTCAGAGCGCCTATCAACGTTTTGCTACCTTATTCTTCCTCAGACTGGGCATCCCGCTTCTTGCGCTGCCACTTCTCATGTTTATCGTAGGCGTAGATGATCTCCTTCACCAGACGATGCCGGACCACGTCGGTCGGATCAAGGTAAATGGTTGCCACACCCTGAAGGTGGTGCAACAAATCGATCGCCAGGCGCAAACCAGATCGCTGATATCCAGGCAGGTCGATCTGGGACAAGTCACCGGTTATGATACACTTCGCCGAGGGGCCCAGGCGGGTAAGGAACATCTTGAGCTGCATGGAGGTCGCATTTTGCGCTTCATCGAGCAGGATATAAGCGCTGTCCAGGGTTCTTCCCCGCATGAACGCCAATGGTGCGATCTCAATGGTCCGGTTAGCCATGAACTGGCCCAGCGTCTCCGCAGGGATCATGTCATCCAGCGCATCGTATAATGGACGCAGATAAGGATCTACTTTTTCTTTCAGGTCGCCGGGCAGGAATCCCAGGCTTTCTCCGGCTTCGACCGCCGGCCGTGTAAGGATGATCTTCTTGACCTGCCGATTCTTTAAGGCGCGTACAGCCAGCGCTACGGCGGTATAGGTCTTGCCGGTACCAGCAGGGCCTACGGCAAATACGATATCGTTATTTTCTGCCGCCTCGACCAGCCGCTTCTGATTTGCGGTCTTGGCGCGGATGACTTTGCCACTGCGGCCATGGACGATAACGGACTGGTCGCCACTCCCGTTACCCAGCGGGTCATAGGGATGGATACCGCTCAGTAATTCGACTACCGTGTCCATTTTCAATTCTTTTTCACGGCGCAATACCTTAAGCATGACCTCCAGTTTGGCTTTCACCTCCTGGGTTTGTTTTTTGTCACCGGCTATTTTAAGATTGGTGCCCCGGGAGTTGATGGTTACATCGGGAAAGGCTTTGCGCAGCAGATTGAGTTTGGAATTACGCTCTCCGTACAGTTCAAGCAGATCGATGCCTTCAACGGAAAGACTGATTTCACTCATTGAATTTGCCAAATAAGTATGGTTTTAAATGATGCAATACGTCGGCAATTGCCTTGTTTTTCCTCCAATTAAGGTAGTTGACTTTTTTCAATACTTCAAATTGAAGGCTAAACGAATTAAAGATTTAATTAATATTTTATTTTTGTCCTAAATTTAAGGTTTTCCGGTTACGACCGCATAGCAACAGATTAAATTAATGTTAATAGATTCTGCAACATGAACCGGGTGGTAACATTAACAACCGATCTCGGCAACCAGGATTATTATGTCGGCATGGTGAAGGGAGCCATCCTCTCTGCTTCACCGGAAATGCAGTTGGTGGATATCACCCATGAGATACCCTCATACGACATCGTCCAGGGAGCTTACATTCTCCGGAATGTGTACAACCACTTTCCGCCCGGAACCGTTCACCTCATCAGTGTGAATAATAACTACAATGTTCAGAACATCTACATCCTGTTCGAAAAAGACGGTTATATTTTTGTAGGCCCGAACAATGGTCTTTTTTCACTGGTTTTTGAACGGCTGCCCGATCAGGTTTTTGAATTGCGTGGCAGCAAAGGAGGCGCATTTCCGGTCCGGGATATTTTTTCCAAAGTGATCCGGCAACTGGGGCGAGGAGATACCCTAAATGAAATTGGTGACGCAGTGACGAACCTGGTGATGCGAATGAATCTTCAGCCCGTGGTCACACGTTCCCACATCCGGGGTTCCGTCATCCATGTGGACAAA
Source organism: Lewinellaceae bacterium (assembly GCA_020636135.1). NCBI lineage: Bacteria > Pseudomonadati > Bacteroidota > Saprospiria > Saprospirales > Lewinellaceae > Lewinellaceae bacterium. The sequence goes on along the minus strand of JACJYK010000004.1, from coordinate 105,889 downwards.
TTTGATAATGTCATCCTTAATATCACCAGAGAAGTTTTTGAACGGGCAAGAAAGGGACGTGATTTTGCCTTGTTTTTCAAGCGTTTTGAGCCCATAACCACCATCAGTGAGCATTATTTCGATGTACCGGTGGGAGAGACCCTCTGTCTCATCAATTCTGCGGATCATCTGGAGATTGCCATCAATATGGGTAAAGCTGCCAGCCTGCTGGGCCTGAAGGATGATGAGACGGTTCAGATCGACTTCTACGACGAGCCATGATCCGCCGCATCGTCAGAATGCATTTCCTGGAAACGTACGTTCCCGAATTCATCCGATTGTTTAATGAACGGAAAGGACACATTTTGAATTTTCCAGGATGTGTATCTTTGGAGCTTTATCAGGATGCAGACACACCTGGCGTCTGGTACACCTGGAGCAGCTGGCAAAGCGTGGAAGACCTGGAACATTACCGGCAGTCTCCATTTTTCAGGGATACGTGGAAATCGATCAAGCCACAATTTTTAGTACCACCTCAGGCGTTTACACTGCGTTCAGAAAATGAGTGAATCATGCAGATTTTGCCGATTGCGGACTATAGCATTCATATCGGGCCGGTAGCGGAAGCGCTTGCACCGCTGATGCAGCAATTGCGTTACAGCACGCTCTTTGTATTGGTGGACGAACAAACCGAATTGCATTGCCTGCCACGGATCCGCTCGCTGGTCGAAGGTGCCACCATCATCCGGATACCTGCCGGCGAGGAAGCCAAGAACATCCAGGAATGCCAGCACATCTGGCAGCAATTACTTGACGGACATGCCGACCGCAAGTCCCTGATCATCAACCTGGGCGGTGGTGTGATCGGTGATATGGGCGGTTTCTGTGCAGGGACCTTTAAGCGGGGCATACCCTTCATTCAGATACCGACCACCTTATTGTCGCAGGTAGACGCCAGTGTAGGAGGTAAGCTGGGCATTGACTTCAAACACATTAAAAACTGCATTGGACTCTTCAAGAATCCACAGGCTGTTCTGGTTGATCCCCAGTTCTGCACGACCCTGCCGGAACGGCAGCTGGCCAGCGGCATGATCGAGATCTTCAAGCATGGATTGCTGCATGACGTGGATTTGTACCACAAATTGCTCGAACTGGAGTCCTTGCCGGACATCCTGGATGAAGAATACATTACCCGGGCCATTGCCGTGAAGCGGGAAGTTGTCGAACAGGACCCCTATGAGGCAGGGTTGCGCAAGATCCTGAATCTGGGGCATACCCTGGGGCATGGCGTCGAATCCTATTTCCTGGAAACCGATCATCCCCTTTTGCATGGTGAAGCCGTGGCGATTGGACTCATTGGGGAATTATACATTGCCGGCAAACGGTTTGGATTTCCCGCCGAAGAACTCACCCACATCGAACGATTTGTCAAGCGATGGTATCCGGAGATTGCAATACCGGATGATGCGCGTGGTGCCATCCTGGAGATCATGGCTCAGGACAAGAAAAATGAACGAGACCAACTTCATTTTTCGCTGCTGAAAAAACCCGGAGAACCCTGTATCGACTGCATTATCGAACCTGATTTGGTCGAAGAAGCGATCACTTATTACAATAATCAACTATCCGTACCAGTTTAATGGACAGGTAAGCCGAACAGATCAAACTTATGGCAGATACCAATTACAACCAGTCACTGGCTAAAAAATTGTACCGCATCCTGTGGGGATTGGCCATCCTCATGGTCCTCAGTGGCATCCTGTTTTTTATCATTTTGTCACGGCAGGACCTGCCTACCTTTGAAGAACTGGAGAATCCGGAGAATGAACTTGCTACGGTCATTCTGGACAAAAATAAAAATGAACTGGACCGGCTGTTCATCCAGAACCGGGTGCCGGTCGCCTTCGAAGAACTGAATCCCTATATCGTCCAGGCCCTGATCTCAACCGAGGACGAGCGTTATTATAAACACGCCGGTATCGACCTGGAAGCATTGGGCAGGGTAGGGGTCAAGAGCCTTCTGATGGGTAAAAAGTCCTCCGGTGGCGGAAGTACCATCACTCAGCAATTGGCCAAGCTGATGTATCCGCGGATCGACCTTTCCAATATGAGCAAGGTTCAGCAGATCCTCAACCTCGGACTGTCTAAATTCAAAGAATGGATCACGGCTGTTAAACTTGAGCGCTCTTACACCAAGGAGGAGATCATTGCAATGTACCTCAACAAGTTTGACTTCATCTACGATTCCTATGGGGTACGGGCGGCGGCAGAAACCTATTTTGGCAAGGAGCAGGAAGATCTGCAGCCTGATGAAGCTGCGGTCATCGTGGCCATGCTGAACAATCCCTGGTACTACAACCCCAAGAAATTCCCGGAGAATTCCACGACCCGACGCAATATCGTCCTTTCCAAAATGCAGAAGCATGGCTATCTGAGCAAAGTGGAGTACGATTCATTGCGGACGCAGCCCATCGATATGTCCAATTTCAAACGGAAGACGCAGTCCGACGGCCTTGCTCCCTATCTGAAGGTTGAAATACAAAAGCGGGTAAAGGAGATCCTTGCCCAGCCGGAAACCCGTAAGCCGGACGGTACCGAGTACGACCTATTTAAAGACGGCCTTCAGATCGAGACTACCATCGACCCGGTTTATCAGCGCCTGGCATTGGAGGCAGTTCTGGAGCATATGCCCAAATTACAGACTTCGTATTTCCGGCATTGGAAGGGGATGAACCCGTTTACCTATGACATGGATGATCAGCAAAAATCGATCGTCCAGGCGACACTGGACCGCATGATGCATGAGTCAGACCGCTACCAGACCCTGCGATATGCCCGTTTAGGGACCCTGCTGCAAAAAATGCAGGAAGAGGTGTCAAACCTGGTCTACACCGATACCGAGATCGAATGGATGATCGATGAGGAAAAAAATCCAGGCCGGATTGCAGGCTTGCAGAGCAAAGGTGTCATCCGTAAAGACAAGGCACAACGTATGCGGGAAGCCATGAAAAGCAATGAATGGGACGAGCTTAAAGTCAAATACCAGGACCTGCAAAAGGAAACTGTCAAAGCATTTGACACCAAGACGACCTGCCGGATCTTTGACTACAGTTCTCCGGATTTTGAAAAGGATTCGGTAATGACCCCGATGGACAGCATCAAGTACCACATGGAAATCCTTCAGACCGGGGTTATGGTCATGGACCCGACGACCGGGTTTGTCAAAGCATGGGTCGGAGGAGTCAACCACAAATACTTCAAGTTTGATCACGTCACTTCCAATCGTCAGGTCGGTTCCACCTTTAAGCCGTTTGTCTACACGACGGCGGTGATGAACAACATTTCACCTTGTACAGAGGTGATCGACCAGCCCTATACCATTGCTCCGGGGGAGAATAATTTCCATATCCCAGAGCCCTGGACCCCGAAGAACAGTCACGACTTTACCGGAAAAAAGATGAATCTGTATCAGGGTCTGCGCGAATCCGTCAACTCGCTTTCCGTCTTTCTGATGAAGAGCTTTGGAAGCGCGGAGCCGGTGCGTGAGACGGCCATTTCGATGGGATTGAACGGGGACGAGATTCCTTCAGTGCCCAGTATCTGCCTGGGTACTCCTGAGCTTAAAGTGGAAGAGCTGACGGGAGCTTACAGCGTATTTGCCAATAACGGTGAATACAACAAGCCCATTATCATACAATACATCCGTGACCGCCACGGACGACTGATCTATCAGAATAAGCTCGCCCGTCACCGGGCATTGAATGAAAAGACCAATTATGTCATGGTACGCATGCTCGAACAGGCGATCGGAAATGGCAAACTGGGACTGACTTCTCCGGAAGTTGGAGGTAAGACCGGCACCACCAACAACCACGTGGACGGTTGGTTTATGGGTATCCATCCTCGTGTGGTCATCGGTACCTGGGTGGGTGGTGACTACGGCTGGATCCGTTTCCGTACGCTGGATGCCGGCCAGGGCGCCGTAATGGCCCGTCCTATCTTTAATCTGCTCATGCGTAAACTGGAAGCATTGCCTGCCGATGAATTTGATGCGCAGACGCATTTCAGTGTGCCGGCAGGCCGGTTAGGTATTACCATCGATTGCGATGACTATAAACAAGAGCCGTCAGCGGAGGATGTTTTTGATGTCGAACAGGGTCTGCAGGATGAATTCGATATCATTCACTAAACTGCCTCGTAAACAATAAAAATCACTAAATTTGCGGCTTTCCAACCGGAACTTGAAGCATTGACTGATTAAGGACCCCCGTAGAAATTCTATTTTTTTGCAAACAAGGATATGAAATGATCGTATTCAGAAATGCAGGTATCCTCATCCTGGGTATCCTCTTTTTAACTCAATGCGTGCCTGCCGTTAAACAGGAACAAGTCGAATTGGGCCTTGAGGTGGATTACCAACTCAGTGACACCACGGTCATGCATCTGGCTGACTGGCAACAATCCGGCCAGGTCCAGTTCATCTATCCCTACCTGCATGATGTCAATGCCACCTACCGTTATGCGGCCGCACTGGATCTCGGATCCATGGCTGGTCAATACCAAACCGATTCACTGGCACCGCTGCTTGCCGACCCTTCACCCGTGGTACGGGCACAAGCTGCTTATAGCCTGGGGCTGAGTGGTGACGATGGGGTTGCCGCCTCACTGGTGGAAGCATTCCAGCAGTACGATTCGACCGGACAGTTTTATCTGGCTAACCGGGCCATTCTCGAAGCAATCGGCCGGGTTGGTGATTCCTCGCTGCTTGAGCCCATCAGTACGGTGGCAACCTACAAGCCGACCGACACCCTATTGCTGGAAGGCCAGACACGGGCGATTTATCAGTACATGTTGCGTAGTATTCCCGAGCCGGCAGGAACAGCTACCATGGTTAAATATGCAACCAGCGCGCTTTATCCCTATTCGGTTAGGCTCCTGGCAGCCCATTATCTGGGGCGGGCCAATCCGATTGACCTGTCCGTCTATTCTTCGGAATTGCTGGAAGCCCTGGCTACCGAAACGAATGCCTATTTGAGGATGCCCCTCCTGCTGGCGGCGGGTAAGTCCAAATCTCCAGAGGCTCTGGCAGCATTGAAGAAAGCGGTTGCTCAGGAACCGGACTTCCGTTTGCGGTGCAATGCCATTCGGGCACTGGGTAATTTTTCCTTTAATCAGGCCCAGGATGTCATCGTGCATCAGTTGAATGATGCCAATGAGAGCATCGCTCTGACAGCTGCCCAATGGATCAGTGATCATGCTGATGAAAACGACCGGACCATGCTTTCCAACCTGGCCTATGGCGACTACCGTGACCTGGTAAAAGCGAAAATCATCGGTGCTGCCTTACGGCACATCCCCTATCCCTATGGTATCGCCAGAAGCAACCGGGCTTCGATCCTCACCCAAATGATCAACAAAGAGAGCAACACGACCATCAAAGGGCTGATGATCAAGGAATTGTCCTATGATCTGAAATCCTACCGTGAACTGCTTAAATGGGCTGATGACCTGGAAGCTCCGGTGCGCACTGCAGCCCTGGAAGGGATCGTGGCCATGCTCAAGGACAATCATTACAATTCTGCATTCGGTGGTGGAGAATCGGTCAAAAAAGAACTGATCTCAGCACTGATCACGGCTGCGAACCGCAGAGACCCGGCTGCCATTCAGCTGGCTGCGGATGCCCTGGTGGATCCCAAGACCAAAAACCTCTGGACAACCAATGAAGTCAGCCAGATGGAGACCCTGTTTGCATCCCTGGATATAGACTTTGATCACGATGCCTACAATGCTTTGGGTGGAAACCTGGCCAAGAGGCAGAACAAAGCCTACAAGGCTGAACCCATCCAGAATTATGCAGAGATTCAGTGGAACCTGCTGTCACAGTATGAGAATGCTCAGGTGGTGGTGCAAACGGTGCGCGGAAACTTTGCCATACGTTTTTTCCCCGCAGCTGCTCCCGCCACCGTGAGCCGGATCATTGAGCTGATCATTCAGGGATTTTACGATGGGAAGGTATTTCACCGGGTGGTACCCAATTTTGTGGTACAAACCGGCTGCCCCCGCGGGGATGGTTATGGTTCATTGCCTGTGTTCCTGCATAGCGAGCTGGCGCCTTTGCAATACAACCAGGAAGGTCTGGTTGGGATGGCCTCCAGCGGAAAAGATACCGAATCCAGCCAATTCTTTGTGACCTTGTCTCCCACGCCGCACCTGGACGGAAAATATACTATTTTTGCGAAGGTCATTTCCGGTATGGATGTCGTTCAGTCGATCTTGCCCGGAGACCGGATCGAAAAAATCAGCTTACAGTAACCGATCATGAAAACGACACCTTTAACAGAATTGCACCAGGCGCTGGGCGCAAAAATGGCACCTTTTGCCGGCTACCTTATGCCTATTTCTTATGCCGGAATTCAGGAAGAACATAAAGCAGTCAGGGAACGCGCCGGATTATTTGATGTTTCCCACATGGGCGAGTTCATTGTTAAAGGAAAACAGGCTCTTGACCTGATCCAATACGTAACCTCCAACGATGTTTCCAAACTGGCCATTGGCCAGGCGCAATATTCCTGTCTGCCCAATCGTGACGGCGGAATCGTCGATGACCTGCTCGTTTACCGGCTCGATGAAGATCAGTGCGCGGAAGGTGAGCAGGCCTATATGCTGGTGGTCAATGCTGCCAATATTGATAAGGACTGGGATAACATCCAGCAGTTCGCCGGTCAATTTGATACCCGGATCGTCAATATATCCGATCAGTCCGCATTATTGGCATTGCAGGGCCCCAAAGCTGCTGAAATCCTTCAGTCGCTGACCGATGTCGACCTGAGCCAGCTGAAGTATTATCATTTTACGAAAGGCCCGGTTGCCGGGGTTGACAATGTAATTGTCTCGGCCACGGGGTATACGGGCGCCGGAGGATTTGAACTTTATTTTAATAATCAGCACGCCATCCGGTTGTGGGAAGCAATTATGGAAGCGGGCAAATCCGAGGGCATCATGCCGGTTGGGTTAGGAGCCCGGGATACCTTGCGCCTCGAGATGGGATACTGCCTTTACGGGAACGATATTGACGATACTACTTCACCCCTGGAAGCTGGCTTGGGATGGATCACGAAGCTCAAGAAAGGAGCTTTCGTCGGCAAAGAGAAGATCGAGTTTTTGAAAGAACAGGGTATATCCCGCAGATTGGTCGGATTTACGGTGCAGGACAGGAGGGTTCCCCGTCACGATTACCTGCTATTTTCCACTGAAGGAAATGAGATAGGCCGGGTCACCTCGGGTACCATGTCTCCAACATTGGGAATACCGATCGGTATGGGTTATGTGCCGGCAGAATTGGCACAACCCGGCTCGGAAATTCAGGTTCAGGCTGGCAGTAAATTACTTGCTGCAGTGGTAACGAAATTGCCTTTTCTTACCGATTGATTCGCGTCCGGCAGTTAAAAAGATAAGGGTTCTGTAAACAATTGTTTTGACCTGCGTATTTAAAATGAAGAAAATACGTGGCATGGATTATAAGGAAGGTAAGGCATTGTTTGTGGAGCGGTGGGGAGTGCTTGGTACCGAGTGGGGTATCAGCCGGACCATGGGCCAAATTCACGCCATACTCCTTATCTCCGCCAAACCATTGTGTACCGAGGATCTGATGCAGGAATTGTCGATCTCACGCGGCAATGCCAGCATGAATCTTAAGACCTTGCTGGATTGGGAGATCATCTATAAGACCCATCTCACCGGAGACCGGAAGGAATATTATCTCGCAGAAAAAGATATCTGGATCGTCCTCAAGCAAATCATTCGCCAACGAAAACGTAAAGAACTGGACCCGATGGTGGATATCCTTCAGGAGGTAGCCCAGGTACAGGGGGTGTGTGAGAAAAGCTCCGAATTTTGCCGTATGGTACAGGAATTGAGGCAGTTTTCCCAAAAAGCCGATGTTGTATTGGATAACCTGATCGAATCCGATCCGAACTGGCTGAGTAAAACGTTCTTCAAATTGATCCGCTAATCGCTATCAGCATGTTAACACAGGCTGCACTTTGCATTTTTGGCATTTGGGATGATAAGTTTTATCTTCAGCACTTTTTAATCCAGAAAAAATTTAACTGACTATGAAGAGATTGCTTCAACTAACAATTGCATTATCATTTATTGTTTGTACACTGCAGGCCCAGCAGTTGCCGCAAAAGAGCCCACATGCCAGCGTTTCTTACGTACTTGGCGTCACTGATATTAAGATCGCCTACTCTTCACCGGCAGTTCGCGACCGGGATGTGTGGGGTACCCTGGTGCCATACAATGAGGTGTGGCGTGCCGGTGCCAACGAAGCGACTTTAATGCACTTTGGTACGGATGTAAGCATTGAAGGCGAGAACCTCGCTGCCGGAACTTATGCTTTCTTTCTTACGCCTAAAGAAGGTGATAAGTGGACTGCACATTTTAACTCCGATACCACCTTGTGGGGTGCCTATGGATTCGATGCAGCCAAAGATGTTGTCACCACCGATGTTGAGGTCAAAGGTTCTTCGGTCAATGAAGAGTGGCTCAATTACACCATCAATGAGTTTTCACAGGAGAGTGGTTACATCCGGTTGGCCTGGGAGAAAAAACGGATATACATCCGCGTAAAGGCAAAGACCGTTGATCTCGCAGTTGCCAATGTAGAGAAAGCGCTGACCTCTGCAAAAGACGATGATAAATGGCAGATCTATGCCCGAGGTGCCCAGTATCTGGCCGATGCCGGTGAACAACTGGATAAAGCCATGGAATGGGCCAAAGAGTCGGTAGGGTTAAAGGAAGGCTTTTATAATTATTGGATCCTGGCTCAGGTACAGGGTAAAGCAGGAGATACTTCTGGTGCGATAGCCAGCGCAGAGAAAAGCCTTGAATTAGGCAATGCTTCCAACGATCAATTTTTTGGAGAATTTAAGGAAAGCATTTCCAAAGCCATTGATGCCTGGAAAGACAAACCCTGATTTAATTTCGCAATAGATATTTAAGGCGTGACCCGTATCCCGGATTGCGCCTTTTTATTTTGGTCTCAAAAAACGCGCTGAACCTGTGCGCCTTCCAGGTTAAATGGTTGCGCAGGTTTCGTCTGGATCCAGATTACTCCCGGTTGCTTCCCTGCCTCAAACGAACCCAGGCGGTCATCCATCTGTAATGCCAGAGCGCCGTGGTAGGTGGCCCATCGCAATACTTCTTCAAAAGCCAGATACGACTGATAGCGCAGGATAGTCTTCATTTCTTCAAAGATGGACAGCTGCCAGTTGGAGGTAAGTGAATCGGTGCCAATTGCCAGGGTTGCCCCGGCTTCCTGGAATTTCCGGTAGTCGGGCATCCGGTTTTCAATGTACAGGTTGGCATTGGGACAGGTAACCCAAAAGGTAGACGGATTCCAGTCCATCGCCTCCCGGATATCCTCAGGAGAACTGAGTGTATTGTGAACCAGGAGAATGGGTTGGTCGGGGTGCAGCCGTTTCCTCGCATAAACCAGTGAAGAAGTGCCCGGAGCGTCAAAGTTGAAATCGATGCCAAAGTCGCGGAAGAATGCCGGGAACCCACCGCTACCATTCAGGAAGAGCGCGTCTTCATGGGGCGTTTCCTGATTATGCAGGCTGATGGTGGCGCCGCGGTCATTCTCTTTCTGAATGAATTTATAAAGGGTATCTGATACAGTGTATGGTGCATGCGGCACCGCACTGACGGCATGCCGTGTCGAACGCTGACCGGCAAGTACCGGTCGGGCCCGGTCGTAAGTCGACTGTGCCTGCGAATCCTGCATAAAATCAAACAGCTCTACAAATGAGTAGTAATCGATGGGTGAACCTGATTTCACCGGAACGGTGTCTGCTGTATTGCAGATGTCTCCTACCGCCTGTATACCGGAATCATACATGGCCTGATCTTCCCGGGCTATGGCTTCCTGGATAATCTCCGGATCAACTTCCCGCAAGCTCACTACGCCTTTCAGGAAGGGCAGTAGTCCGGTACCGGTTGGTACCCTGCCTTTGAGATGCGACAATTCCAGGTGGCAGTGCGCATTGATGAATCCCGGTGCAAGCAAACCTTCGTAGTGCTTCACGCTGGCGGGATCATGATCGGATGAGGGTTCAATGGCCAGGATCCTGCCCTGCTCATTGAGGATCAGAACCTGTCCCTTTTGCGGTTTGCGGTCTCCCGGACAAAGGTAGGTTGCAGTTAATTTTTGGATTGCCATGCTGCCTGTTTGAGGTATTCAATATGAATATTACACCGGATGAGCCGCCAAGTTAGGATGTTAAATAGATTTTAATAACACCATTTACCGGCATCAGGTAAGAAGAAAGAACGAATTTTATCCCGGCAATTCCACTTTCTGGTACCATTATCACGTTCTGAAGAAATGAAAATATCAACACGCACATCTTTGATCCGACTGCTTGGCTTAATGATGTTTGCAGCTCTCGCAGGTGTCGGGTGCATATCTGCCCAGCAATCAACGGCAGGAAAACCTGTTTCAACTGACATCCTGCGCTTTGATTATACCCATGTGTCGTTCGGACCGGTAGTGAAAGGCGAGACCCGTGATACCGTATACCACTTCACCAACATCAGCAGTGAGCCGATACAGATCGATCTGGTCTCTGCCTGTGACTGTACCACCTATACGTATCCGGAAGAACCCATTCCCCCGGGCGGAAAAGGTACCCTGAAGATCACTTTTGATTCCAGCAGCAAAGAGGAAAATGAAACTCTTACGGTGGACATCATTCTCAAGAATATCAATCCGGCGACGGGCTATGCTTTCGTTTATCAGGTGTCCTACGATTACGACCTGAAGTTGAAATAAGACCGGAATTATTGACCCACCCCGATTTGTGTCAGGAGTTGGCCCAATTCTTCTTCAATTTGGCGGATCCGATCCGGTAGACCGGGAAGATCCGGATGCAATGGGCGGTGGTCCAGCTGAAGGATTAAATTTTTCAACTTATGCCAGTCCAGGTGGTCTTCCGGCCTGAGCATCGTCTCCAAAAACCGGTCGAGGATATATTCGATGGCCTGAGAAGTGGGATGAGCCATATCCCGGTCATAAAACCGGTAGTCGCGTAAGGTATCGATCTGTATCTCGTAAGCAGGGAAATAATACAGCCGGTCCGGAAAGGTGTTGGTCAGCGCTTCGGCGGCAAGTAGCAGGACAGCTTTGCTGCGGTTGCTTTCCACCAATCCATCCCTCAGGTATCGCACCGGTGATACGGTTAAGGTGATGCGCAGTTGTGGGTTTTCTGTGAGCAGAGCATCCACCAGCGGCACCCATAATTCAATGATCTGTTCTACCGAAGCCCGGTTTCTTGAAAACAGGTGACCCGGAACCTTGTGGCAGTTATTTACGATCAGATTATCCTTCCTGTACAGGTAGTAATGAGCACTGCCCCAGGTCAGGACCAGGTTATTGGCATTCATCAGTCGATCCCTTCCTGCCCGAAATGCTTCCTCCATGCCACGCAAGGTTTGTTCTCCGGATACCCTGCTGAAACGGCCATGGTATTGCCAGTGGTGGAAGAGCCCGTCCTGGTTGAACAGGGCTTCTTCGCGGGGAGCCTCCCCGGCAAGCAATCGTCTTAATTGCTGGCCCAGAGACAATGGATTAAAAGTGATGCCATAGGGGTTCAGGCCGATGTCCAGATGGTGGTGTGAGAGCAGGTTAGCCAGGTTTTCCGCAAAACAGGAACCGATACAAAGAAACCGGTCTCCCAGGCCAAAATGCCAGTCAGGGAGCGGAATCTGCACGGGTGTCTGGAGCTGCATGAGAGGTGCTTGAGGTAGTAAAATTATTGTATTTTGCGAGCTTCATATCATTTGATATGCATATTTGGGATCGATTATTCAAGCATAAGGAAGCGGCAGGCGAACCACCACTGCGTCTGGGAAGGTATACCGATCTGTATAAGGAGGAAGGACAATACAATTCCTGGGACCGGGCGCTGGATGCCTATGATTCTGAATCGTATTGGGATGCAATTCAGCATTTTATGGATTATCTGCGGGATCCCGGACTGGACAATGCAAAATCCTGGATAGAGGATCATACCCTGCAATTTTCCTTCTTTCAGGGATCCAAACAGATTTTTGGACGTGCATCTTCCACTCATGTGCGGGCAGAGAGCAGGATAGCGTTTTCCCAGGATATGAATATCGGTTTCCTGCGCCGGCTTATCGAGCAAAATTTTGCCCTGAAGTATTCCCGGTTTACTCTGGATGACAAGAACTACATTACCCTGGTTTTCGACACCGCACTGGTTGATGCCTCTCCTTACAAATTGTATTATGCCCTGAAAGAACTGGCCGTTCATGCCGACAAGCAGGATGACCTGCTGATCTCCGAGTTCAGGGATCTGGATCCGGTCAATACCGGTCATACGGTTGCTTTAACAATGGACGAACTGGAGCATAAGTACAAGTATTTCCAGCATCAGATCCATTCCACCCTTACCTTTCTCGATTCTGCCAGGATAAACTACATGCAGTATCCTGCTTCCATAGGCTATCTGCTTCTGGCGCTGTGTTACAAACTGGACTACCTGCTGGTACCACAGGGGACACTGATGGAGGCATTTGAAAAAATGCACCGGCTTTATTTCGCCAAGGACAATGAGACGCTCTATCAGAAAGTGACGCAGCTCCGGCATGAAATTGAAGTCTTGCAGCATATTTCCCGCGAGGAATTTGACCAGCAATTATACCTCACCAAATCGACCTTTGGCATTACCACTCCGGTCAATCATCAGCAGATCCAGGAATTGATCCAGTCGGAATTCAGCAACATCAATTGGTACATGGAAAATGATTTTCCCGAGATTTCACTGGCCATTTGTGATTACCTGGTAGGCTATTGTTTTTTTAATTATGCACTGCCCGAACCCGACCGTGATCTGTTTCGATTGTATTACCGCATCCGGGAGGAATCCTATTTTCGCGATCTTGGCTTCCCGCCCCGATACTTGCAGAATGGAAAGCTGGATAAGAAAAATGTTCGCAAATCACTTGAAGCCATCGAAGAGGAGTACAGGAACCGTTTTCCCCATTTGCGACTCACCGTACACGACCTTAATTATGAAGACCAGGCCATGTGTGCCCGGTCCTTTCTGGCCATGGTAGGCGCTCAGGACCTGACAAAACTGTATTGATGGAGGAAGTCATCGAACGATTGAAGCAAATCATTGTCCAGATTGCCACACCCTATGTGACCGGGACCGGCTTTTTCCTGGCTTCCGACGGGCTCATCATCACCAATGAACATGTGGTCCGGGACAATCGTCAGGTCATTATCCACAGCGACTGCATTCCGAAGCAACTGGTCCCGGTGGTCTACCTGGATGAACGATTTGATCTGGCATTCCTGGCTTTGCCCAAACAGGTGAAATGCACTGAGCAGGGTAGGCTCAACCTCGGTCAGGAAGCACGGGAAGGGGAAGTGGTTGTCGCCGCAGGACATCCGTACGATCTGAAATTTACGGCTACCCAGGGCATCATATCCAGCACGCTCTTTCGAAACGGGGACATCCGGTACTATCAGCATGATGCGGCACTGAACCCGGGAAATAGCGGTGGCCCCCTGGTCAATATGGCAGGGGACATCATTGGCATCAATACCTTTGTGATCCGCGATGGACAAAATATGGGTTTTTGCCTGCCATCGGGGTATATCCGTTCAGCCATCGATGAATTCAAAGCGGCCGGGAAACCGGAGGCGATCCGGTGCCCGGGGTGCTCCAATATCGTCCATGTGACGAACCTCTCCGGAAAATATTGCAGCTTTTGTGGGATGCCAGCTGCCATGCCATCATCCGCGGAGCAATACGAACCCACCGGACTGGCAGCAACGATAGAAGAGATTTTGGCCAAACTGGGATTCAGCGTGCCCCTGTCCAGATTGGGTCCAAACAACTGGGAGCTGCTCCGCGGCAGCGCCAAAGTGAATATCAGCTACCATGAGAAGACTGGCCTGATCACCGGGGAAGCCTACCTTTGCTATTTGCCTAAAGATGGGAATAAAGCCCTGTATGAGTACCTCCTGCGTCAGAACTACCATCTCGAAGGTCTTACCTTCAGTGTCCGGGGGAGTGATATTATTTTGTCATTATTGATCTACGATCAGTACATGAATCCGGATTCGGCATTACATTTGTTCCAGGATTTGTTGGATAAGGCCGACGAATTCGATAATATTCTGGTTGAAAGCTATGGTGCTATTTGGCGTGAGACGTCCTGATGGCACACTATTATATGGCAATTGTCGTTTATCTTTAGGGTAATAGATTTAAGCAACGAACACCCGACGTCGAACATTCTAAATCGCTTAAAGCAGAATCTATGGAGTACAGTGTATTACGCGCCATAAAGTCCGGACTGATGTTTCTGGTAGTGATCGTTATGACCACCACCGCCAGTACTCAGGATATCCATTTTTCTCAGTTTTACATGTCTCCGCTGACTCTGAATCCGGCCATGACCGGCGTTATGAACTGTAACAACCGCTTCATCGCCAACTACCGCAATCAATGGGCTTCCGTATTGAAATCCAATGCCTACAATACCTACGCCGTATCTTACGATCATAAGGTTCCGGTAGGCCAGTACGACAATTTTGGTATCGGCGGTTCTTTTTATGGAGATGTTGCCGGCCAGCTCAATTTCGGGACCATGAAGGCCGCTTTATCCGGATCCTTCAGTAAAAAGATGTTTGGCAACCGTCGCAACAGTCATTATATGGTAGCCGGGACATCATTGGGATATGCTTTCCGGACCATCGATTTTACCCAGGCCCGCTGGGGACTTCAGCACGACAACAACGGAGGTTTCGACCCGACCTTGCCCACCGGGGAAGAAGGCAAACTCTATCAGGACAACCTGTCTTTCGTCGACCTGAACGTAGGATTGCTGTGGTTTTCAGTCATCAACAAGGACAACAATGTCTATCTGGGTGTGGCCTACGATCATTTGAATCAGCCAAATATTGCATTCGAAGAAGGTACCACCATCCCGCTGTACGGAAAATACACCATTCACGCTGGAGGTGAGATCAATTTCAACCGGCAGTATTCCATTTTACCCGGTATTGTCATGCTTAGTCAGGGCCCTTCCTTTGAAATAAACGGAGGTACCAGCCTGCGCTTTTTGTTTGGCCCCCGCGACGCCCAGCAATCGGTACAATTCGGACTCTGGGCACGGCTGGCTAATCATTACGAGAAATCCATATTGATGGATGCCATCATTTTGTCAACCCGGTTTGACTACAATCAGTTTGGCCTCGGCTTTAGTTATGACATCAACACTTCCCCACTGCATCAGGCCAGTGGTTCCAATGGTTCTTTCGAATTTTCGCTGATTTACAAATTGTGCGGAGCAGAGAATCGTGGGGTGTATTGTCCTGAGTTTTAATATATTTACGACAGAACATATCCTGTGTTAAGAACTACCCGGGTCCTGGATTCCTATGGGCCATTGCATCGATTGGAATCGTTCCGTTAAGACTGTTAAAGCATTTGGCCAATCGCCGGATAAGTCTTAATTTCATGAACTGCCACTATGTAGCAATTGATAAAAAAATTGTCCAAAGAAAGAAAACCACCTGATTATGTTTGGAAACAACACAAAAAAAGACGTGAAAAGCAATACCTTACCATCAATGCCATCTCCCTCCGGCCACTCCCTGAATAGTGTCGTTGAAGGAACCATTATCGAAGGTGATATTCGCACGGAGAGTGATATTCGTATCGATGGAAACCTGTCGGGGACATTAAATTGCAAAGGGCGGGTGATCATTGGCCCGAAAGGAGTCGTCGAAGGTGATATCCGCTGCGAAAATGCACTGATTGAAGGCGCATTCCACGGTTTATTGTCGTGCAACGACACCCTTACGGTTAACGAAACAGCCAGCATCACCGGTGATATTAATACCGACAAACTGGTTGTGCATTCCGGTGCTACTTTCAATGTGAATTGTAATATGGGCGTTAAAAATGCGACCAAAAATCACGCGGAGAAAAAACAGGAAATCAAACTGACTCCTGGTGCCACCGATAAAAAACCGGCCAAGGATGAGATCATTTCCTTTGTGGAAGATCCCATTAAGAAGTAATTGTGACACGTAATCCGACCCCCAGGGTCAATGCGTATCTGAAATATACCGGAATGGCTCTGCAGATGGGAGCCATTCTTTTTTTCTGTATCTGGATCGGGCAAAAGGCAGATCGGTATTTTGATCTGGCTAAACCCTGGTTTACCGTAGGACTGGTGCTGGTAGGATTTATAGGCACCATTTATTCGCTAAACTTACAACTACGGGAGGATAATGACTGATTTCCCGATGATGCGTTATCCGGTAGTTCCGATCCTTTAGTACCTTTATTCACGATGAGCTCTGCACGGTTCTACCTGGGATTAGCCATAGTGCTGCTACTTGCTGTCGTCAGTCAGTTATTGTTTGGCTGGTTCCTGCCGGAGTTAAAACCATTTATTGGTTTAGGGTATGTGGCGATGGTGTATTTCACGACCCTATCTGTACTTATTTATTACCTGAGCAAGCGGCTGGGCACCCACGAAAATCCCTATCTGTTGCTTTACCTTACCTATGCGGTCATCCTGTTCAAACTGGCGTCGAGTGTGGTTATTGTCTATGCCTTCAAGCGACACTATCATCCGGATACCCGGTATTTTGTTCTCCCCTTCATTGTTGTCTACATCCTGTTCACCATCTTTGAGACCGCCTATATGGCCAAATCTGGCCGGCTGAAGAGCAGCAAAGCTCTGAATTAACAGGATCAACGACTCATGACCTTTCAACCAGTAACCAATCCTATAAGTCAATTACTCTAATTGGGAGCAATTTTGCGATCTTTGAATGCAATCGATGTACTATGTCCGACAACCAAGATGCTGTTTATCGCATAAGCACTGCCGGTGCTGAACCGGTTATGATCACTTCCGATGCTTTGTCGTCACTGGATGTGGTCGCTACGGGTTCAGGCTCCTATCACCTCCTTTGGGAAGGAGAATCTTTCCATTTTGAAGTGGTTTCTGTGGATCTGGATGCAAAACGATTAAAGATCCGTTCTGGTGGACAGCTGTTTGAACTGATGGTGAACGATGCCCTGGAGCTGATGATTGAACGATTGGGTCTTCAACGGCATCGCAGCAATGCACTGGAGCAGTTACGGGCGCCGATGCCGGGACTCGTCCTCAAGTTGTTGGTGAACCCCGGCGATACCATTCAACCCGGAGATCCGGTGGTGATCCTGGAAGCCATGAAGATGGAGAATGTCATCAAATCCACTGGTCACGGCACGGTAGATCAACTGCTGGTCCGGGAAGGTCAGCCGGTCGAGAAAGAAGCGGTATTGATGACCTTCAAGTAAATTCGTGCTGATCCTGCTATTTCTTGATTTTATAATTTTGATCGAGGAATGTCCGGTAATCCTCGACACGTTTGGATTGTTGCAGCTGCCGCCAGTTGTGTAAGCTGATCGGGAATGCATCGTATCTGAACCGGTCGGGCAGGAAGTCCTTTTTATTTTTCTCCACCGTCTCATAATAGGCCATAGCCTCCTGTTTGGTCTTGAAGTCCCGGATGATGATCACCGGTATTTCTTTCTGAACATCAAGGCCGATTGATGAATACTGGAATTTACGGTTGGAGAAATACTTGCTGTTAAAGTTGTACACATTGGACTTGGCATCATTAAGGGAAGCGTCCTTCGAGTTGTAGAGGATGACCAGGAAATAATGCAGTACATCATTGCCTTCGTCCTGATAGGTCACGATGGATGAAGTATTGGTACTGGCACCAGCATTGGGATCCCCGCCGTACAACAAGCGTAACAGCTCCCGTGCGTGGGTCTGTTCCTCTGTATTAGGATAATTGGCGATGAATTGCTTCAGTGCCTCGGTATAAGCATCTTTACCCTGGGTACCACCGACACAGAATACACCAAGCAGGGCAAATTTTGCCTTCAAGGCATTGTTCTTACCAAATAATCCCTCTACGCCTTCCAGCAACTGAGTGGCTTGTTCGTATTGACCCTGGCTATAGATGTCAAAAACTTGTTGGTAATAGGCGGCAAGCTTTTGTTCAGGGGTCTCCTGACGGGCATAATAGTCGGGATCTTTGAGAACGACAGCAAACTTACTCTGCGGAAATTCAGCCAGGATGGCGTCCTTATAGCGAGATGCTTTGGTAGGGTCGTTGAGGTCATTGTAGTCCAGATATAGGTAGTAATAGGCTTCTTCTTTATGACTGGTCTCCGGGTAATCGTTCAGAAGCAGCTCATGCTGATCGGCAGCTAATTGATAGCGGTCGATATTATCCCTTAGTAATACACCCAAGCGGAACCGCGCATCTTCAATTTTGCCTTTGGCGCGGGCCAGGTCCTGTGCATTGCGGGGTACATCTTTCAGGATTTGATATATTTCGTCATCCTTGACCTGATCGGCAGCCGGCTGCTGGTCGGCTACGGCCTGCTCGGTTTGGGTGGCATCCGGTCTTAAGCTGCGGCGCCAGTTGTCTTCATTGGCGCGGTTACCCCATTTATCGGAAAAGGCCTTCAGTCCCCGTTTGAGTTCTTTGTCGTCATAGGCAAAGAAAGTTGAATTGGCCGATGGGTTTGTACTTGTTTGTCCGGGTCTTTCCACCTGTCCCGGGGTGGCTCTGGCTGCCAGCGGATCTGGTCTTACAGTCGACTGAACGTTTTTGGCTGCCTGTTCTTCATCCTGCTGCTTTTTGATCCTGGTGGCCAGTTCGCGCTTTTTGTCATCCGGCCATTGCGAAACCCGGATCAGACTGTCGGTCAGTGCAATGATATCGGCTTGTTCTGCGATGGGCTTCAACGAAGTTGCCAGTTCCTGGACCTTGTCCAGCCGGACGTCGGTTTTCAGCATAAATTGCTGCGTGCTGTCGTAAAAGTGGTAAGCAGGAGAAAAGTCATCTTTTTCGTAATGCAGGCTGGCAAGCAGATAATACGATTCAGCTTTTTGCAGCTGCATTTTTGAGGGCTGCCTGACCGATAATTTCAGGTGGTCAATTGCTGCTACGCGGTCGCCCTTGGACAGGTCGATCTGTGCCAGTGCATAGTAAAGCTGGTCACGGTATTCGGCATTTTTCGCTTCTTTGATCATGTCATCGATGGCATCAAGCGCCTTCCGGTCTGCTAGGCTGCCGGCTTTGTTTTGGAGTACGATCTGTTTAAGCTTGGCATTGAATTCCAGATCAAATCCGGGCCGGTTGTCCAGCACCTGAGAATAATGTGCCAGTGCCTGACTGGCATCACCGGTCAATTCATACAGCTGGCCCAGAATAAAGGCCAGACGGGCACGTTCGGCTTTATCGTCACTGAGGTCATAGCCTTTCTGCAGCGAGAGGATAGCCAGGGCGTAGTTTTCCTGTCGTATGGCGTTATCTCCTTCGGCTACTGCAGCCATTTGGATCACCTCTGACGGGGTTTTGCTTTTCAGCTTGAGTTCGTTCAGGATGGACTGCGAAGCGTAAAAATTACCTTGTGCCGTCTGCGCCCTGGCAAGCCAAACCATGCCTTCGTAGTAGGCTGGGGTCTCACCAAATGGCTTGTCATCATCCTTTGGCTTATCCGGGGTCTTCTCCTGATCTTTCTTCGTTTTATTATCGGCTACAGCAGGGGTGGCGTTTGGTTTGTTCTCCGGAGCTGTTGTTGTCGTTGCCGGAGCCGTCGCAACCTGTTCTTCCGGTTTGGTGGAGGGTGGGTTCTTTTTTCGGTCGGCAATGGCTTTCTTCCGGGCTTTGATCTCATCTTGCCGTGCTTTTTCAGCACTGCGGCTGTTCTTCTTACTATTGCTGTTGTTCTTTATCGCTGCCTCACGTTCCTTTTTGGTAGACTTGTTGCTGGAGGCTTTTTTCTTGGATGAGGTCTGTTTCTTCCTTTCCTTCATCTTGGCGTTGCGCTCCTTGGCTTGTTCATTCTGGGTAGCCCGGCGGTTGTTCTTTACATTGTCCGGGTCAAATTCATCAACCAGGTATTCAAAGGTTTCCCGTGAATCCTGGTATTGATGTTTAAGAAATTGGGCCTTACCCATCAGGAGGTAACTATCATCGGTCCATTTGCTGACGCGATGCAGATTGATGACAACAGATAACTTCTGAATAGCCTGGTCCATATCCGGTGCCACCGCGGCCGGGTTTTCCACATCGACGTAATCGTATACCGGAAGTAATTGGGTATAGTTGTCCTGATGCTGCTCTTCCAGCTTCAGCGTTGTGAGGTAAACGAGCTCGTTGGCATTGAAATATCCGTTGTATTTAGCCGTTGTATTCTGATACAACTTGGACATACCGTTGATATCATCTCGGCGCTTCTGGGTAACACAAGAGGACAAAATGAAAACGATAATGCTAAAAACGACGTACTTTCGTTGTCTATAGGAACACACCATATGCTTGTACACTTATCGCAGATCTATCTTACATATAACTTATTGACCACAAATTTATTTTAAATATTTCATTTAAATTGAATTCCAATGCCAGTCGATCCGCAGGGTAAGAAAAACAGACGGTGGGAACACTTGCGGGTACCTTACCGCCTTGTGGTAATGAACAATGAAACCTTCGAAGAAATAGGTTCTTACCGCCTGACCCTCCTCAATATTTATGTAGCCATCTGTTCACTTTTACTGCTTGGCGCCATCCTGATCTGGCTACTGGTGTTTTTCACTCCGCTCAAGCGCCTGGTCCCGGGTTATGGCGACGTAACCAGCAGTGGTGAATTCATCAAAATCGAACGCAAATTGCGAAGTGCAGAGGAAGAACTCTCGGCCTATAAGTTGTATTACGAAAAAGTCCGGGGCTTGATCACCGGTCCACAGGTTGCCGCGACATCCGAGACGGAGATGAGCTCACCACAGATCCAGGCAGACCAGGAACCTGTGACCCGGATACCGGAGGATGAAGAATTACGGGATAAGGTGGAAACCGAAGATGCTCTCACGATCTCCCCCGAAGAGTTCATCAATTCACGCAAACCGGATCGTGAACTTTACGAAATCTATTTCGTACCACCCGTCAATGGTGAGATCAGTGCGCCTTTCATGCCGGATAAAGAACATTTTGGCGTCGATGTACTGGCGCCCAAAAACACTCCCGT
Organism: Lewinellaceae bacterium; assembly: GCA_020636135.1. Taxonomy (NCBI): domain Bacteria; kingdom Pseudomonadati; phylum Bacteroidota; class Saprospiria; order Saprospirales; family Lewinellaceae; species Lewinellaceae bacterium. The sequence goes on along the minus strand of JACJYK010000004.1, from coordinate 84,758 downwards.
CCGCGCGACGATGGACGGTTATGTTATAGCCAGTGACTGGACGCTGGAGACCGGCTACACCATCGGCATCCAGCACGACAATAATCTGATCTCTTTTTACAAACACAACTCGGTATTGCTTAAAAAAGTAGGAGAGCCGGTCAAAGCCGGCGAGGCCATTGCGATCATCGGCAACACCGGTACGCTATCGGATGGTCCCCACCTCCACTTCGAATTATGGCAGAATGGGAAACCCATCAATCCTGCCGACTACATCCGGTTCTGAGCTGGGCACGACATCAGACGATGGCTTCTTCCATCTTCTGACGCCAGATCGGAAACCCATCTTTGACTGCTGAATTAGCATAAGAGTGCTCGATGGTACGAAACAAAACTTTATTACCTGGGGATGCCTGACGCTTCCAATGTTGTTTGTATTGTTGCCGGCCTTGTTCCCGGATTATTCCAATAATTCCTTCCATGATCCTGAATTGCTCTGGAGTGGATACCTGCGCGGGGTCAAACGACCACAGGTAGGTAGCGTGAGAATCCAGGAGCTCCCAGCAATGATGTGTCATTTGATTTCCTTTTATGAAGAACAGGAATCCGGCGAATGGACGCAATGTAAACCGCAATCGTTGATCCTTAGCTTGTAACTTGCCTGCCAGATACTGTAATTGGGGAGCATTCCTGACCTTAAACTCGTCCAGCAACATCGCTAATAGATCTTCATCCGATAAAACGGGCGTTTGTTTGGAAGCCTGATTGTTTTCCTCATGATACTTTTGCAGCTCATCGGAGGTAAACAGGCTCTGATCAACCGATGTTGTGGGATCATTCCAACGGTTCAAAAAGTGTAACCGGCGGACAACCTCGACCAACCGGTGGTCGATTTTATCCAGTTCTGGTGAGTGGGCGCCTGATACCTGGAGCCCTTCCTTATTTTTAAGCCATTGCAGGATGATCCTGATCTTTTTAGTGCCCAGTGCCTTGGCGAAGAATGGTTTGATCCAGTTAAATTCCGGTACCAGATAAGTATTACTCAATGCCACCTGTACTTCTCCGGGTACCCACCGGGATCGAACCTTGATCCTGGCCTCACCCAGCCCGATCTCCAGGTCCAGCAGATCGGCTTTGATTTCTTCGGTCCACTTTTCCTTTTGTAGAACAGTATGAAGTTCCTTTGGCGCAGACGAAGATGGCTGATGGTGTTCCAGCCATGCAGGCAACTCCGGTTCTTTGGTTTCTATCAGTATTCCGGTTAAATCGATTTTATGATAAAAGGATAGCAATGGCTCCAGTTGATTCCAATCCAGTGCAGTAAACAATACAAACTGTATTGGCTTTTTCATCACTTGTTTGTAAAAGGGTTGGATATCATCCGGATGGTAATCCAGCACTTTTACCTGAATGGCAGCACGCTCTTCATTGTAATTTACGATGGCAACCTTCCAGAAAATTTCCTGGTTTGAACGAAAGCGAATGCTTTTCGGAGGAAGATTGGTCTGGGAAAAGGGGATGCTTTGCCGGTCGGTTAAGAAAAGCTTTCCCTCCGCAATACACAGGATACGTTTGTTGGATTGAACATCCATCCTGGGTATTACTGTGTCGTGTAGATAAATTCTTTCAGCTGCCCGGCCGGCTCGATCACGGTTTGCATATACACCCGCATCTTTGGCTGGTTACGCCGGGTGAAAACCAGATTGGGCATTTGGCGCGAAAGCTGGTATCCTTCATCCGTCAGAAATGCGGTTGACAAGGTTCCGAAGTCCTGGCTGAAGATCAGGCCCTCATTGGAATACATCCTGATATGCGAATTGTCCACCAGATAACGTACCAGTTGTTTGGGTAAGGGTTCCTGCTCCAGATTGCCCAGTCTCTTAACCTTCTCGCCTTGCTGGTCAAACAGGAAATGGGTATTCAGATAGGCAATGTTAACACCGGTGAAGGAGGTCTGCAATAGATAGCCTTGTTCACTGATGTCGATCTCCCGGGTATATCCGTTTTCGGGAAGCGTCTCCCGCGTCCAGCCTTCTGATGGCTTCTGATGGAAATACCAGTAGGAAGGAATAAAGTCTTTCCAGTCGGTCAGTGTTTTAAAATACGAATAGCTGGTACCTCCGCCATCCTTAAACTCATTCTGGTTGCTTTCCAGCTGCAGGTAGTTGTTTTTCCAGCGGTAGCCCCGGGGAATAAAAAAGGTCACGGAAGAATCGTTTTGCAGGCGGGGAACATCGTAGAAGAAACATTCGTGGCCGGTCGATTCGTTGGTAGCACGGATTTGCCCCAGCTTGATGGTTGAATCATAGTGGAAGACCGTACAGCTTTCCAGGTATCCGCTGAGGGCATTGACGGATGTTTTAATCTTTTTTGCCTTGGGCGCACTGGCGTTCAGATAGAAGTATTGATACCGGTTGCTGTTGTTCACCCGCAGGTAAAAACAATAGTCCAGTTTCAGATTCCGCTGAAAGTAGATTTGCAGTTTGTGGCGCTTCAGCTTATAGTGTTCATTGTTGCCGGCGGTGGTGACATTGTAAAGGAAGTCATTGACCGCATACACACTATCAATTTCGATCATGGTGTCGAATAAGTCTGCTTCTTCCACGACGAGGTCGTGTTCGGCGGGATCCTGCAGCGTGATCTGGGGAGCCATGTTGAAGTAGGCGTTGAGCTGGTATTCAAGGCTTCGATCCCGGTGCTGGAGCAGGTAGATGGTGGTCCCTTTGCGGTAGGGCTGTTCGATCGTCCAGGTGTAGGGCTTCGCTCCCTGGTCCCCGGAAATTTCCCTGGTAGCCAGTACATTTTTGCTCGAGTCGAGTACAAAAAACTTCTTGATCTGGCCATTCCCCGTCATTTTGGGAGTCAGGGTTATGGTCCAGTCCTGGGAAAAGCCGGTGGTTGCCCAGAGCAGGAGAAGTGCGATCAGGTGATGGATTTTGTTGTTCATCTTGTCACCTAAGGTAGCAGATTTTGGAGAAATGGAAGGGTCAAATAGAGGAGGGCATGTAGGACAGCTTTGAGAAATGTTGACTTTATAACATAACATGCATTTTAAAACATGAAACCAAGATACAAATTGTTGATTCCATTCCATCATTAAAAGAGTGAAAGGAGGTCTCGTTTTCATCGATTGGGGACAGAAGTCAATTGATTGACCTTGTTGTTTAAGATTCAACTCGGATCATACTGAACTGATAATGAGTCAAATCTTTTTGTCGGCGTTCATTGATAGCAGTGAAAATTATTTTTAAAGAGGTCAACAATTATAACTTATTAGCCTTATTTTAGTGAATAACCGAATGATTGTCGACTATTATTCATACAGATACAATGCCCAATGGAGTTGGAAAGTAGCAAGATAGACTGGATTGCCCACATCAAATCAGAACCGAATAAAGCATTAGCTACTCTTTATACCAGAACACGTAATGAAGCAGTATCGTGGATCAACAATACATTTGGACTTCAAGGCGATGATGCAAAAGAGATCTATCAGGATGCTATCATTATATTGTATAATAATGTATTGCAAGGTAAAATTGTGTCACTTGAAAGTAATATTAAGACTTATTTATTTGGAATATGCAGATTTCGAGTGTATGAGTACTTTCGGGACAAAAAGAAGATACTCGTGAAGGATGACAACTTCATGGTAGACATAATATTAGAGGATGAGGTTGAATATAAGGAGGAGCTTGAGAGCAATATCAGCCAGATGTATATGCATTTAAATACAATTGGAGATCCATGTAGATCCATATTGCAGCTTTATTATTTTGAAAAAATGGATATGACATCGATCGGAGATCTTTTGGGCTATAAGAATAGCGAAACAGTCAAGAATCTGAAATATAAATGCATCAAGAGGTTACAAAAGATGTTTGACTTACACTAAGATGTAAAGAAACTATGGAAGTTAGAAAAAGTACAATTGATTTATACGACAGCTATATTGAAGGAAACCTGGATTTTCAAGACATTGAAAGTAAGTATGAAGATGATTCATCGTTGAGAGAAGAGATTGTATACCTACAGACCATGGAGTATGCCATCCGGGTTAAGGGATTGGCAGACATGAAGAAGAGTTTGCAGGACATAGACAGAGAGTTGGAAACTGCTCAAAAACCTGTAACAGAGAAAAAGGTATTGAAACTTTCATCGTATAAATATTTACTTGTAGCAGCATCTCTCCTAGGCCTGCTAGTCACAGGCAAGATTGTTAAGGACAGGTTAACTTTAGGCAGCCAGGATAGCATTTATGCACAATACTTTTTGCCTCCACCTCCACCTTTCAGTTCGGTTAGGTCAAATCAAAATATTGAAGAAAATACAGAAAGGCAATCAGCCTATCGTACTTACGAACAAAAGGATTACACGCGATCTTCACAATTGTTGGAAAATGAATTTCGACGCTCTGGAGACACATTAGATCTGTTCTATGCTGGTATATCATATCTGGGTGTAAAAGACATTGAAAAAGCAAAACAATTGTTACAATTGATTAAAAATGATTCAGCCTATATAGCTAAATTTAACTATAAAGAATTTATTGACTTAATGGAGGGTCAAAATAAAAGTAAGTCGATAAAGTAGGTTTCCTATTATTTGGCAAATTAGTGAAGTATGCCTTGGCCGTGCGATTACTTTGTATTTATTTGCAATAATTTAGGAATTAAAAATTCTATTAGTACATGACAAAAATCTTAGATAGATTTGTGTCATAGAGCCTAATCGACATTTTGGGATGCACCCCATTGAAACTTGATATCTTCAATTATTCGTTTTCCGCTAATCAACATGATAATGTTAGAAAATTTATATATTTATTCCGTGTAAATTGTTCAATAGAATTAGAATTATTCAACCTGGAAGGCAGCCAAATATTGGTTTGTTGGGGCAATCTGCTAAGTTGTTCCGCATAATTGCGGTGAGAGTTCGATTCTCTCGCCCTCCGCAGAAGATAGATGAAAAACTATAAGTTATAAGTTAATGAATCTAATCAAGTCTTAGCTTTAACTTTAAATTGGGAGAGAAGCAAGCAATGGTGCTTAAGCGGTCTTGAAAACCGTGCCAACCTTTCTGGTTGAGGGTTCGATTCCTTTTCTCTCCGCATACTTGTTAGACAATAAGTAAGTAGGTAGATGAAATAAGCCTAGTGATAATTTGTAGAAAATAAACATTCCAAAAATTATTATTGTGTGAAAGCTTTGATTCGGGAGAAGTTAATTTCGGAAATTAAATTGGCATTCAAAGGTGTCAAATTAGGAAATGGTGTTGGTTTGTATGAAGCTATGGGTATAGATGATTATTTGCCAAGAAGTGAACAATTACAATTGCGATTAAAAGATGAAAAATATAACTGGTCAAATATTTCATTTTCTAATATTCAAGATCGCTCAAGTTCATTGTCTTTTTTTGATGCAGAAGGAATGCGATTCCATTTACCTCAATTTATGATCTATGATATTATCAGTAATCATGATACGGCACTTTTCACTTTGAGTTATAAATTGGATACTTTGGAAAGTAAAAATAAATTTTGCTTGCTCAATGAAACCCAAATTCTAGCGATAATTCATTATCTTGATTTTCTTAAGATAAATTTGGAAACGGATTATCAAAATTGTGCTTTAAATCCATCGGATATAAGGGAAGATATGGATTATAAGAAAATTATACCTGCGATTAAGTACTGGGTTAGTAGATTGAAGCGGAAGTAGTGTCCCAGAGGAAATCAAATACACAAAGATTTAACTTTGTTAAATTATTTAGAAGAAGATGGTTTGAATAGTTAATTATTTTGGTTAGGTTTTTAGAGTTTCTTTTGCTTCTTTTGGATTAGAATGATTTTATATTTTAATAGATAAGTAAAAAATAATATAGTTACTATGAATATAATAAATGGGATAAATAAAATATTTGTATTTTTCTCTATTATAGAATTTCCATAAATTTTAAAATTAGCCCAGTAATAAGGATTTTTATAATCATCATTAATGTTGCTATTAAGATATTCTAGCTTGGCTTGATGCAGCGATTGAGTAGCATCATTTCCGTGGTGCATGTTAATAAATAGGCGATTGGAAAGTTCAAGGGCAACATGGTCGTCGAGATTCCATAAAGTAGCAATATGATTTTGACAGCCTGCCATTCGGAGAGATTTTCCCAATGACATGAGTCCTTGCGCTTTAAATACATTACTATACCCAGTCTGGCAACCGCTGAGTATAACCAGCTTGTGCCTCAAATCCAATTGTGACAATTCTCCAAAGCTTATCGAATTGCTAATTGTTTTATTTTGTACGGGATCATCTAAAAGTATTTTTGATTGGGTGAACTCAGCGTCACTAGCTTCGGCATGAGTCGCAAAATGGATGACGCCAAATTTGGGATAGTTTTCTATAAATTGATGTTTAACATCGGTGTTGGAATTGATCCTTATGGCGTCGCTGAAGCTTTTAGCAGCTTCTTCTATTTCTTGTGTATTGTAGATCAAGTTAAGAACGCCATTAAATTTTGGTGCTATTCCCAAATAATTATTTTCAATAGTTTTAATATTCGTGTTATTATTTAGTGAAAATTCATATTGGAAGGTGAAATCAGCTATTAGAAATTGAGATTCAGAAAAATTCGATACGTCGCTATTATTTTTAATCAAGGATTCAAATGGTAAATAATAGAGGTACTCGTCTGGAAGAACTATTATCTTACTCCCGATTGTTATCCCGTCGAAAATTGGTTTCAGTTGTTGGTATATCTGAGCACTTTTGTTTATAATGTCTTGTTTCGCGCAATTGTTCCTGGATTTTAGACAATTAAAGTAAGAAATAACTTGATTTTTGAGATTTGGCAAGTTTAGATGATAGTATTCTATCTGTCCTGTATTTGCTTTAATGGCCAGAACCGAACTGTCCGTCACAAAGAAGTCAAGGATAGTTAATTTGCTATATTGGTTTTCTAAAAAAAGGCTATTAGATGTGTGATTAATAACTGAGATTTGTGTTGTCTTATTAATTGAATCTAATTTTATATTGAGTTCCGTTATCTCCGTCGCTAGTTGTTGTCTTAGGCTGTCAGAAAGGATTTCATTGGCAAGTTTAGCCCTTTTATTTTCAATGCTATAACTGAGTGTTTGGTAATACTTGTTGTTATTTAATAGATATTTATTTTCTAATTGTGTAAGGATTATGTTTTTAAATATTTCAATGTTGCTTAATAGTTTCTTCGCATCCTCTTCATTCGAAATATTGCTATTCTTTAGAAGCAAATTAATATAATCTTTGAATATATCCTTGATGGATAATTGTTTTTCGGAAATGTCTAATATGTTATTACCTGGTTCTAATTCTTGGGCATATTTAATAGCATTGATAAAATATTCTTCAGCTTCCGAATTGTTAATTTTATTATTAAATTCCAAGGACTTTGCGATACCGTGGCATAGTTTTGCTTTATTTAGGTTATTGTTTAATACATTATTGTTATTCATCAGGGAGTCTAATCGATCATAGATTTCTAGGCCTGACCTATATGCGCTTAGGGAATTTGAATAGTCACCTAATGTTAAGTACGTATTGCCTAGCCGGTAATAGATATCACCTGTGCTGGTATGGTCTCCAAACTCTTGGCCTATAATCTTTAAAGCAAGATTGAGATACTTTATTGTGTTTTGAAAGTCTGTTAGATTGGTGGCTATTTCTCCCAATGTTTGATAACATGAGGATATATCTTTTGATCTGTAACTTCCTTCTTCAGTGAATATCTTGATAGCTTTATTGATGTATTTTCGTGACAAATCATAATCACTTTTATCGAAATAGAGGATGCCTAATTGATGGTAGGAAATGGCCCTCTCTGATTTCATATTTTGATTTATTTTAGAACCTGTAATGCGCAACGATTGATTAAAATACTGTTCTGCACTGACCAGGTTTCCTATTTTGTAGTTGCTAATGCCTAAGTTGTTATATAAATTGGCAATTAATTTATCATCTTTGATATGGTTATATAGGAGTATTCCTAGGGCTCCTTTGTAGTATTCTATGGCTTTATTATGATCATTTACTTCGGTATAGGTTGCGCCAATGTGATTGTAGGTTTCTGCCAGTTCTTGTTGTGGTATCGGATCTAGAGCTTCGTAGATTTCTAGTGCTTTAAGGAAATGGTTGATGGCTTCATCATAATTACCCAACCGGTTTTGCACGTGGCCAATGTTAATTAAACTTAGAGCTACATATTCATGATTATATCCAAAAATGTTAGAGTCAATTTCTATGGCTTTATTGTAACAATTAATTGCTTTAATATATTCCCCTTTTTTGTCTAAGTTAAAGGCATAATTATTGTAATATTCAGATTTAAGATCCGACTTTTCAGAGGGTAAATAGGGTAAATATTCTGTTGCCAGTTTAAATACTCGGTATGCATCATTAATTCTTGATACTGCATTGTAGAGGGCTCCTTGATTTTCCAATATTTCAAATAATAGGACAGTATCTGGAGCGTTACAATTAACAAGGGTCTTTTGAGCGAGTTCTATATTAGTGATTGATTTTTGAATACTATCTAGATAATACGCTGCGATACTAATTCTGAAATATGCATACGCTTTAGTGATCTCGGGTGGATCTCGATAGATGATTTGATGATAAGCGGTTATTGCTTCATTATAACGCTCTACAGAAAAGAGGGAATCGGCAAATTTAATATTATTCTGCGAAAATGATTTTGGTGAAGCACAGATAAATGCAAGTATACTTATAGCAAGGATTAGAGGACATATCAATTTATTCATTATTGTCTATTTAGTTAGCTTTGTTTCCTGGTCGGTTCAATTGAATATGGATCCATAAAATTGATCAATGTAAGGCGATGAAGTATAATTCAATCCAGCCCTGAAAATGTTTTGCTTATTTTAATTCTTCAAGTTGAGAAGGTTTTCATTTTCCAACCTAGATCCAATTGATAGGAATGTTCACATGTGTGACTCAAAAATAGACATATTATTTGGTTTGTAGTACCTTATGCTGGTTAATAATTGGTACACATCTTTTGGTGAAATTGTGCTCACCTCTAGTGTATATGATGTCCCAAACCACTTTCTTCTGGATAATGAGGTTGGATATCCTAAAGCTATAAAGCAATTAACAATTATCATTCCTAGTCATTTTATTTTCCTATTAGATAGACCAATGTTATTTCCATGAATTGGGATTTTGATGAGTAAATAGCATATTTCTTTGGATCAAATACATTGCAGAGGCTTTGATTATATCTGATTTCTAATTGTAGAATTGCGTTTCTTGTGTGCCATGATATACCCAGTCCCGCACAAATGCCGTATTCGGTTATTTTATCTACGGATTGCCCGTAGTATACATTTTTATTGACAATGTCTTTTCCATTAGTGAACCATGAGGGTAGGTCGCGAGAATCTTTCAGAGGGTTGTAATCTATAGGAAGGTTAATTTTTTCTTTTTCTTTAATTAAAGCGGATCCGTAGATTCCTAGATGAAGTAAGTAACTTTTATTACCCTCATCAAAGATAAACTGTGTCATAATTGGGACTTGAATATAGGACGAATGTCTTGTATAGCTATAAGGTTGACTTATATTTTCGCTCCATCCTACTTGTTGTAGGTTTAATTCAAGTTGAATGCCATGTCCCTTCTCCTCTATATATTTAAAGACGAACCCGCTCGTATATCCTATATCTATTTTGGTATTAATATTGGCATCAAATGCCACCTGATGAATATTGATTCCAGATTTTATTCCCCAATAAGATTCTTTTTTAAATTCATTTTGCGTATGTGCTGTGATATTGTAGATTGAAGCGATGATTACAGTTAAATATATTTTCATAATAGGATTATTTTAGGTCTTTTATTTATGCCTTGTTGGTATTATATCTAAAAAAGAAAGCCAGTTCATCAGAACTGGCTTTCTTTTTTAGATCAATTATTTAATCTTCTTTACTTAGATCTAAGGTTTCTACAATTTCTGTGTCTTCTGAGTCAGTTATTGTGTAGACTCTGAGAGGGTCTCCGAATCCTGATTCAATTTCAGTTATACATACATCATCAACATGGAATTTGGTTGCATATTTATTGCCATAGAAATTTATGCCATGAATTGATTTTCTCGAGTTACCATAGCTATCGATACGAGCATCGGCTCTTAGTATAATGGATACATTATCTATGCGAGCCACAATTAAGTTATATGTTAGATCAAATGAAATAGAGCATCGTATCCATTTATTTTGTTTTACTTTGGTTGCTGCAGTGTATGTATTTCCTTTGTATTTAACTGAAAGGACTCCAGCTTGAATACTTATTCCAAAGCCTTGTTCTTGTCCATCTTTATTTGTTTTTTCAGTAACAAAATCAGCTCGTTTATCTTGGGCAACCCATAATTTAAAATTCATAATATACCATCCAGAGCTTGGTGTTAATCCAGTTAACTCCCGTACTACATCCTGATATCCAAATCTTGGGTAATCAAATTTAACTACTTTATTGGAGGTGTTGCTGGTTTCAAATAAGACTTTGCCGTCATTAGAAAGGCCTTTCCATAGGTGCCAATGAGGTGACTGTAAGGAAATGCCTTCGATATAACTAGCTCTAAGGTCATCAAAATTTTCACACCAACGACGAGGATTGTTTGAAGGCTTATTTTTGCAATTTACTTCAAGGGTGAAGTCGCTTTCTATTTCATATGTTTCTACGATTATGAGGTAGTCGCCTGCATTTAGCATTTCTGTAATTATTTCTTCGTTAGTCCCTGGTTCATCACTTGTATAAAGCTTACTTCCTGGATATCTTCTTCCGTAATTATCAATTAATTCTTCATAAATAAATAAGTCGAGATCGGAATTTAACTTTGAAAGTTTTACAGTAACTTCATCTTTTTGCGTTAAAGTAAAAGAATAGATTTTGTCCGGCTTATTGTAGTATATTTCTATAGAGTTGCTCTCGTTGATCGTTGTGCCATAGGCTTTATTACCGCATGTAATATCTGTTATGGTTTTGCTTCTTGTCATTGATTTCGGTACATTCCATTCGATATCTTGTATTTCTGCTTCCTTCTTAAAGTCACGATAAACTTTTTCTTTCATTTCCAAAACCATGGGATCTTCTGAAGTATATGTTTCAGGAAGGTCTTCACCGGTATACTTTTCTAATTCCTGAGAAACATCCGTCAGATAATTATCCTTATTACAGGATGTGACCAAGAATAGAAGTGTCAATATTGCCAATGATAAGATCTGTGTTTTCATACTAAATTAATTAAAGTTTGTTTTGATTATTTGATACATCCTTTGGTGTTTGTTTCCAGGAAAGGTCACCTCTGACACTCAAAAAAATTTAGTGATAGGTATTACCAACTATCCATTAGCAATTTACCCCGGTCAACTATGATCATTTGATTGCCTCTAAAGCTATAGGAGCAGGGATCAAAGGTTTCGCCGTTTAAGTTTGATGTAGATACGGAGGTATGGACAACTAGTAGCTGAAGCATCTTAAGGACTTTGAAAACGTGAACCGCCAGGTCAAGCGCATGTTTGCTGATATGAGTCTGGATCACCAACTGCTAAAAGATGTATTGGAAAAAAAGTTCTAAAGCCTTCTGAGCGAAATAGGCGAGTGCCCCTCTGACCCCCTAAATAGATGGAGAAAATGCGCTTAATTTTATAACCATAAAAAAGAGTGCAAATGACTCGTCACAGAAGGAGCTTCACGGTAGCTCAGAAATTAGAAATCATACAATTTAGCAAGCGACATGGGGTAACACGAGCACGCCGGGAATATGAATTGTCGGATAGTGTGTTACGTCGGTGGATTGACCGTTATGAAAAGGATGGCTCCATCGGACTGGAGAATCGATCACCAGTGGTAAAGACCGATTTAGAAGTTGAGAATGAGCAGTTGAAACGAGAGTTAAAAGCGTATAAAGAGATGCTGGCGGAAAAAGAGCTGGCCTTGCGGATCAAAGAAGAGCTGCTAAAAAAAAGCCAAATACGCTTGAAGAACGATTGATGGTCGCAGAAATGTTCATAGCAGAGGGGCATCCGGTGCGTCTAGTATTGAAGTACACCGGTGTTGCATCGAGTACTTACTACGGCAGGAAAACACGTAGAAATACGAACGGTAAACGTGGATGTCGGGCATCGGAACACACGATGACCTATTCGGGACAATGGGTCTGGAATGAACAGGTCGTAGAAGACATCAAATGGATCCTGGATCAAGAGTTTGTGGATTATGGATACCGGAAAGTCACGCGATGGCTGCAACAGTCCAGGCATTACATGATCAACGAAAAGAAGGTATAGTGTTTGATGAAGGAGCATCAATTGGTCAACAAGAAGAAAAGGCAAACAAGGCCCAGGGACAGGGAATGGGTCAAGGATCTGTTACCACCATGCCGTATCAGTCTGGAGTATCTGGAAATAGATATCAAATATGGCTATGTCCACGGGCAGCGTCGCAATGGGTTAACGGTTATCGTGATCGATGTAGAATCCCGTTGGGTGCTGATCAAGAATCATTGCTGCCAACTAGTAAATGTCCAAACGTGGACCAACATAAAATTTTCATAAGTGTATCGTCTTTTAGGGGGGTAGCCCAAGAATTGAAGGACACACTGCTTGGGAAAGCTTCTTTATTAAGTAACAAAATAGTGGATCATAAATTATATGAAAGTCGTTATGTTTTCTGACCGATGAATTGCGAACTCTTCTTTACGCGTATTTGGTATATTTTGATTTAAGATAATAATGATTATGTAATTAATTGATAATTAGAGTATTTGATTTCCTACTTGGTTTATTTGCAATGATTAATACCTGTTGCTTCGATGATCGAGGTCTTGCTTATGGACGTACAGAGTTGTATAATATGCTTTAGATCTTCAAAAATCATGAGCTGGTATTTATATCAATATGTGAATAGTCTTTTCTCTTTCGATTATTTTTAATATATTCATATAATGCAACTTTTGAGGAGACTGTCCTCAATGTTGATTTTGATAGTATTTTATTTCGACAATTAGATTATTAGTGTGTTTATCTTACCCAAAGGGGATGGGTAATCTTCCTACTACGGTGATATTATACATCCTGGTGCTATTTTGGTACCAACCCATAACTATAATTTTCATGATTTTGTTTGGTTGGCTCTCTACCCTTGTCTATAGGAAAATGTAACAATCTAAGGATTAGTTGACCAAATGACCTTAGACACTGGGTTACCTTTGAATGATCGTAACACTAAGCAATGTGTGTTATTTTCAAACTGACTAATATTAAATCTTATGAATTTGAATAGGCTACTGGAATCAAAATTTAGGTATTGTTTGTAGATAAAGCTTGAGGTCGATGCTTAAGCTGTATCGCTTGCTTTTACGAGAAAGGGGTCTAAAACTTTCTCTCTTTAGAAATCTGATATTCAATTCTGTATTTTATCACTTCCCGATCATTTAGGAATTAAAATTATTTGCCATGAAAAGAATTACTGCATCAACAATTATTAAGTCTGCCCTCATTACTTTTGTTCTATGTTCTTATGTTGTTTCTGTCAATGCTCAAGTGTGTAGGCCAAAGAACATTCACAATCAGTTTTATATGCTGGTAGGCAAGGCTCAATTCCATGAACCAGGTGTTGCAGAGTGGCTTCAGCACGATGGGAATATTCATGCTGAGCTCGGGACCATCTTGTATTTTAACAGAAGGAGTTCAAAGCACCTCTTTTATGGTCTTAATTGGACGATACTTTCAGCGAATTACTTTTATCACGAGACGGTTATCGGAGCTACTCAATTTGGCCCACAATTATCACTCAAGATTGCAAAAGGAATAGTATTGTCTGGAGGGTATCAATACCGGTATTTTGGAATGATCCCTTCTATTGAAGATGATCTGACCATCTATCAGAATGGCGCACATGCTGTTAATGCTTCTTTGAAAGCGGGCCCGGTCATAGGGAAGGTGGAATTTCAGAGAGGCAATCTTAGCGACGGCGAAGAAGCCGAAATCAGACTCGATTTAGTTCAATTTTCAATTGGTCTGAGCTTTTAAAAGCTTGGAGATATATAATCACATTTAAATTTAAAGGCTATGAAAAGAATATTAATACTTATACTGGTGCTTCAAGCTGCAATATTACAACTGGTTGATGCTCAAGTTCCTGGTTGTAGTGACGCCATCCCAATGGTTACTAATTCTGAAGAATTAGTAGGTGAATATACGCTAACTTCTACAGGATCGGAAATTAAGCTTAATTATTGTGAAGGCGAGTTTTCTACGGATTTCTATAAGATATTCAAACTACCGAATGGTCAATACAATGGCTATGTTTGGACAGGAAACCATGATGTTTCTTTATATTTTGCGCCGTGTTGTGGAGATAGAAAATGTAGCCCTCAATACCCTATTTCTCAATGGACTGGTGAAATTAACTTATTGGAAGCAGGTTTTTGTGTGACTAGTAATAGCGGGTATATTATTGCTTGGGCTGATCAGGTTGAGACATTTCGGCTTTATTTTAGAAATAATGGAGGATCAGTTACATGTGAGGAAGAATCTTATTGTTCAACATCTATTCCAAATTGTAATGAGGCTACAAGTATAGTATGTGGGCAGACTCTTAATGGAGATTTACGTAATGAAACGAACAATTTTGTTCGAGAGCATTATTTGGGATGCGCTCCATATATTGAAAGTCAAACATTCTCGGGAGGAGATAAAATATATAGTTTTAAGAAGGAGCGGAGTTCTGATGTTATTACCCTTGAATTGGATCATAGTACAAGTATTAATTTGACTATGAGCATAATAAACTGTAATAGTGGGGGAGAAGTAACGAATATTGAATGTATAGGAGATGCAAAGAACACACCTACTGATGACTCGCCGTTCCCAGATGGGGAAATATGGAGTGATGAAGGTTCATTGCCACCTGGAACCTATTATGTAGTAATAGATGCTGTTGATAAAAGTGAAGAGGGTAGTTATAGTTTGAATATGCACTGCACAATTGCTGCTCCGAATTGTAATGAAGCTACAAGTATAATATGCGGGCAGACTCTTAATGGAGATTTACGTAATGAGACTAACAATTTTGTTCGAGAGCATTATTTGGGATGTGCTCCATATATTGAAAGTCAAACATTCTCAGGAGGAGATAAAATATATAGTTTTAAGAAGGAGCGGAGTTCTGATGTTATTGCCCTTGAATTGGATCATAGTACAAATATTAATTTGACTATGAGCATAATAAACTGTAATAGTGGGGGAGAAGTAACGAGTATTGAATGTATAGGAGATGCAAAGAACACACCTGTTGATGACTCGCCGTTCCCGGATGGAGAGATATGGAGTGATGAAGGTTCATTGCCACCTGGAACCTATTATGTAGTAATAGATGCTGTTGATAAAAGTGAAGAGGGTAGTTATAAATTAAAATTTTCATGTGAAGGTTGCCCGAGTGAAGATTGTACTAAGGTGGCAGCTACACTTAATTGTGATAATAATGAACGAACAGGAGCCATCAATAGCCTCGATGGGAATGAATTTAATTCGAATTGTAGCTATAGACCTTCAAATTGTTACAATGGAGATTTAGAATTTGATGGTGATGATGAAGTAATACGAATAGATATCGGAGATACCCCGAAAGATATCGTCATTGACTTGATGGGTTTAACGGGCAATCTGGATATGTTTTTATTTGATCAATGCACCACAGGAGAAGTGTCTGGATTAGTAGGATGTATTGGTAATTCGATTCAATCAGGTACAAATAGTGAGCGAATATCCGTACCAAATGCATCCGGCACCTACTATTTGGTGATCGATACGTATCAGCCCGGGATCAGTTCAGGTTATAAGTTAACACTAACCTGTGAGGATGACTGCGAAGAACTCACCCCATCTGAAAATTGCATCGTTTTCGTTCCGTCGTCAGTCGGAGGAGACCAATATGATTTCACGTTGTTGTCAATCCCTGAAGTAGACGGAGCGACTAACATCAGGTGGTGCATCAATGGGGGTAGTGAAATAGTAGCTACTGGTGAGTACACCACCCTTCAATTCCCGGGAGAAGGCAGCTATGAGGTTTGTGTAAAATTTGAGATACCAATTGGTGAAGGAGGTTACGTTTGCCGGAAGATTTGCAAACAGATATGTATCTACGATGATCAGGAAGAGGCATGTGATCTGGTCGATTATATCTATACAGGAAAAGGATTTATCTATCGCTTTTTTACCGAAGGCCTTGCAGGGGATCCATTGCTCTATATTAGAAATAAGGAAACGGGAATGGCAAATAATCCCAAGATTATATTGGATAATGCGGTAGGAGATGAAGATGGTGGCGTAGAAGGTGAAATCACCCTGGATTTGACAGAGTACATTACCAGGGGTGATGTGGTGATCTGCTTTGAGTACTACGACAAAGATGGATGCCTGCAGGTTTGTTGCAAAGAATTGTGCCAGGTCGCCATGCCAGAGTATATCTATGATTGTGGACCGGGGATCATTACGGCTTCGTATGTGGGTACAGAACAGGAGGTGTATACAGGAAGCTACCGTTACCATTTCACACCGACTTTACCGGCAGGCTCTACCGTGGCAAGCTGGTCAGCCAATGCTGAGAATGGAGGAGAAGGCTTCTATGCAACGAGTGAGGAAGCGGAATTCTTATTAACAGACGTAGCGGAGACGAGTACGACCTATTGGGTATGTTGTACGTATCGGACATCCGATGGTTGTGAGTATACCTGTTGCATCAATGTCTGTTTGACCAACCCATATACCTGTTATGAGTCGGGATGTGAAGTGATGAATGTAATAGCCTGTGAGGATTTTGAATATGAAGATGGCAGTTCAATTACCCAACAAAACCCAAGTGACTGGTATGTGATGGATGGCCGGTTTGATGCGGATGTTTATGACGGTAAATTGACAATAACCTCCTTGATATCAACTGCAACGGGTGTTGGATACAGAGTCCCTAATGGTATATCTTATCCATATAAAATTAGTTTTGATTTACAACCATTTATCGGGTTGATTGAAATGGAATTTGCGTTTGTTCATGACAAAAATGTATTGGAGCGAGCAATTTTTAAAGCTCCGGCAGGCCAATTCGGATCTTTGGAGTTGCCTGTTATTACCGGGAATGCAAAATTTTCAATGGTAGTAAATAGTAATAATAACGGTTCCGTTTACATCAATGACATATATACCGGAGAGATAGCTTTTAATACAAATATTACCGGCATTGAATTTTACGGTGATGGTGGTTTTTATGAAGTGGATAATTTGTGCATTTTCAGTTGTGGAGCGCCTTGTGAGGATGGCTATGCGGTGATCAACAGTCCAGGTGAGGTAGCTTATTGGACGGATGCTTATGGAAGGAGATTAAGTATTTATGATGGAATGAGTACCATTAATATACCCACGTACGGCCAGGGAGAAGAGCAACCATATGTTTATTGCTATTATTATGAGTGCATGGATACTCCGGAATATGCCGATGAATTGGCAGCGTGTTGTCTCAAGGTTTGTTGTATTCCGATCCCGAGATGTAATTACTGTGCAGAAACATGTTGCACGGATGACAGTGGACTCCTGAATATAGTGGACTCGTTAGTATCTGATTGTAATCAGAGTGGTTCACTTCTGTGTCCTTTTTATGAGATCTATTCATGCAAATACAATGGACAGTGCGTATATAAATTGCATTTCGATGACCCAACAATCATTGATGAAGAAGGCGGGAGAGTTTATAGTTGTAATGGAACATTGTTGTTCTCGTATAATGATTTTGCAACCCAACCAGGGGATCCGGTAACCCAATTGACGGATTGTGCCCTGATTTGGGATTCAAATAACAGTTATTATCCCAAATGTGATCCGGGTAATTGTACGTCAATACCAGAAAACAAACCATGCTTTTGGTACACGCCCGTCTCTGAATCAAATGCCCTTGATTACAATTTTGTGTTTGCTGACCGGGAGGAGACTCAAGGAGCCTCGAACATCAAATGGTATGTTGATGGGGATGAGCGGTACAGTGGAAAGACTCCGAAGATGAAGTTGCCTGTCTCAGGAATGGTAGAAATCTGTGTCCGCTGGGAAGTTAATACCGGAGAGATCACGAAGTGTTATGAATATTGCCGCAAGATCTGCATAGCCGATCCGTTCAATTGTCGGCGATTTCGCTGGTATCCTTCGATTGGCAGGGATGATCGGTTGACTTTCATAACCGATGACGAAGATATTCAGGTTTTGCGTTGGGATTTGCATGATGACCAGGAGACGGTGGAGGCCATTGTGGGCAACCAGACCGAAGTTCAGTTCAATTATGGATTTACGCCCGGGAACTCACTTTATGTAACCCTCACGTACTACGATCTGACAAGTAAATGTGTCCGTATTTGCTGCCGGAAAGTTTGCATTCCTGATAAGCATATCCCGGTTGATCAGGTCGATGAGGGACTACAAATCTTTTATATGGGTTCAGGAGGACCGACCTATCAGTATAGGGTAGGACTGGATGTGCCCGAAGCTCAGGACATTACCTGGATCATTTCTCCGGAAAGCGGTGAAGGATCAATTATTGAAGCAGACGGGCCAAATCCACAAATTACTTTCCCTGGAGCAAATCAGACCTGGCTAGTCTGTTGCTATTACAAAGTCAATGGATGTTATTATGTGAAATGCACCCGTCTTTGTATCCAGGACCCGACAATTTGTTATTTATTCGATCCGGTATGGGATAATGGAATACTTATGACATCCGTTGAAGATACCTTGCAGGGCGTGATACCCATATATTGGCAGGTAGATCAAAATGACCCGGTGAGTCCTGGCAGTTGGTCGCTCAACATGCCTTATGAAAACCAGCCAAAGTACTGTTACTTCTATTACCTCGAGCCCCATACGATAGGTGAACTAGTTTATTATTGTTGGAAGGTATGCTGTGTGCCGGTGAACCCTGGAAATTCGGGAAATTGCAAGCAGCTTGGATGTGAACCATTTGCAAATTATTCGCCCTCAGCTCCCTTGTCCCAGCAGAATGGTCGTTGGAAAGTGGTTAATGGATATCCCGAATGTTCGGCCCAGTCCGGTCATCTTGTGGTAAAACAGGACAATAATTTCCAGGCTTGTTATTCAGAGTATTTATTGGAAGATGGGCCAAACCAGGGTGACATAGCAGAAATTAGCTTTGACATCCAATTGATTCCAGAATTTGGCCAAACACCTTTAGAAACCGGCGGAGCGGTCGTGGCTTTATATGGGGACTACGCTAATCAGGAAAAGCAAGTTTATCTGGCTTTCCGCCCCTCTGCGGATCAGACCATTGACGTGCGTATTACGGATGTGTATGAATCGCCCAACAATGATCAGCCTTATCCTACTAAAGTTAATCAGGTGATGCCAGTTAAAATCCGTTTGATCCGTTCATCCCAAACCGTGGAGGTCTACATAGAGGGAGAATTGGTTGCAACTGGCGCGAATTCCGGAATTACGCATTTCGAGTCCATACAGTTCAATGGAGAAAATACAGCCAGACCCTATGAATTTTGGGTGGACAATATTTGTGAGTTGGAATGTGGAAGTACAAGCTCAAATGGTGATTGTTGCGGGGATAATTGCTTTACGTATATCCGTCAATCAGATGGTGGATATGTTTTTGGAATACCGGATTTTCCTCCCTGCATCGATGTTTGTCCCAGGCTCAATGTTTATAGGAATGGAGCTTTAGTAGATTCCTTATTTGCAGGTGTACCTTACTATTTTCAAAGTGAGGGCGAATACACGGTTTGTTTGGTTTTTCATGATTACATATTAGGCATAGATAGTGATCCGGTATGCTGCCTGGATATAATGGTTGGAACTTGTAATGGAGATCTGCCTTCTGCTACCATCTGGATGCAAGATATCGACGGAGGACAAATTTTGGGAGTTTCAGAGGTAACTGGGAATAACCTAAATTACAACTGGCAAGTCTGGAATGCTGATGCGATTGTCCTGAGTGGGAATACGGTTTCTTTTTTTATTCCGGAAGAAATAAATTTCACATGTGTTTGTCTGGTTTTGGCCAATGAATGTGGGATATTTCGGACTTGTGCGACATATGCTTGCACGTTCAGTGAAAGCCCCGTAATTGAAGTCTTGGAGAAAAATGGCGTGGATGTAACGCTAGCTATTCGTCCTGAAGTTTTAAATGCAGAATACATATGGCATTTGGGAAATGGAATCACGTTACAGACAAGTAGTCCGGTGGTCTCCTACACTTATTCTGAAGAATCTACTTATCAGGTGTGTGTGGAAATACTTTATCCATGTATTGGAGATAATTGTTGTAGAATTTGCATCTGTTCCACTTTACAATTGGGATGTTGCACAGAAGTAGTAAAACCTTTGATTTTTGGAAATATCAAGGATATACATTCAAGTGCTATTAAGAGTGCCTCGGTAAATTTGAGCGGGCCAGATAAGTCACAATCATTTTCTGATTCAAATGGTAACTATGAATTTAAGGATTTGGTAAAAGGCCAAAGTTATGAGGTAGGTGTTAACCATACTTCATTACATCCAGGGATAAATATTTTGGATGTATTGCGGCTTCAGGAGTATTTATTTATTGGAAAAGAATTTGATAATTCTTATCCATTGATTGCATCGGATGTTAATCGTGACAATAAGTTAAATATCCTTGATCTGCTTGAATTGTTCTACTTCAACCTGGGATCATTGGCCACTTTTACTGGTTCAGTGGAGTGGGAATTTATCCCGTCTCTCGATGTAATCACCGATGAGCAGGCAATAAAACACCTTTATCGTACAGGTTACACAGTCAGTAACCTGCAAAATCCTGTAAAAGCTGATTTTGTTGGTGTTGAAGTTGGAAATGTTTTTGATAGTAATTCTTCCATTCCCTCTTTACAGTCTCGCGAGGATGGCTTTTTTGAAATAAGATTGCCAGATATACAGGTGTCAGTAGGTTCTGAATTTGAATTGCCTGTCCATATTAAGTCAGATGAAATTCAAGGGTTCCAATTTGAAGTTCACTGGGATCCCAAAGTTTTTCAAATGACAAATGTAGATCAGTTATTAAATTTGAACAACTTTGCAACTGATAAAAACTTCTTGTTGAAATCAGAGATAGGTGCATTAAAAATCTCCTGGTTTGATTTTCAGCCATGGTCATCGGATGTAGAGCAGGTTCTATGCCATTTACATTTTTCAGTCATCACCAAAAATGCAGGCTTGGATTCAATTCGTATTTTTGAACCAATCGCAGCAATTGGAACAAATGTCCTTCCAAATCTAATAAAAGGTAGTGCAATTACAATAGATAATAATTCGGTTGGGTATGGGAAAATTGACCTGCCTGAAGGTGTAAAGGTATATCCTATACCTGCCAAGCAAGTATTAAATATTGAAATGCCGGATCCTTCTACTAAATGGTTGGATATTAGAAATGTACTCGGTGAGCTTGTCATCCAAAATACTAAAAATGACCACGGAGGATCTCAAATCAATGTTCTAAATTGGCCAAGGGGGTCTTATTTTGTAAGAGTTCTTACGAATCAAGGCCTGCGCGTAATCCCTATTCTCATCCAATAATTGTTTAGTGCGTTATTTACTATTATAAAAGGAGGCTGTTCCATTAGAGAACAGCCTCTTTTTTATTCAGGTGGATTTTTCGACTCTCCTAAAATTACAAACTAACGCGTTGAGTGGTTAAGCTATGATTAAATCATTTCGCGCAATCGATAGACTATCAGTTAATTATGTAGAATATTGCCTTTTAGAGCAGTACCCCAATCATATATCTAAAGCATTTATAACTAAACTACTTAGGCTTTCAAGGCTTAGGCCAAAGAATATTTCGAAGTTCTACTAATTGTCATCCATTTGGGTTTACTATTTTGAACCAAACTTTTATTGCTGCAGCTTTTTGTATTTCATTTATTCGAAGTGGTTGTTTTTAGATACAACAGTTGGATTTGAATTTTGATTGCTATACTAACATGATTCAAGCAAGTTACTTCTTCAATTACACATTATTCTAGTTTCCTCCCTTTCATTTGCACAACCCCCAACCGCGCCTTATATTCACCCTGAGCAACCTTAAAACCTTTAATGAACACTTCCCAGGATATCATACCCCGTATCTTGCAGGGTGATACTCACATCATTGAATCGCTGTACCGTGAGAGCCGAGAGCCCTTCGTGCGCTGGGTCCAGCAGAAGTACAATGTCCAGGAGGACGTAGCGGTAGAACTCTTCCAGATGGCCATGGTGATCTTTTACGACAATGTGATCTCCGGAAAATTGACCGAAATGAAAAGCAGCGTGTCCACCTACCTCTTTCAGATCGGGCGCAACAAAGCCCTGGAATACCACCGGCAGCGAAGGCGCACCTACGGCGATGATCTGAGGGATACCCTCGCACATTACGTGACCCAGGAGACGGGTACCGAACACGAAGAAGTGGAGGAAGAGTACTTCATCATGGACCAGGGCATGCAACTGCTTGGCGAACCCTGCCGCAGTCTCCTCTTTGCCTTCTATGTGCAGAACAAAAGTATGGAGGAACTGGCTGAAGAGATGAACTACAAAAATGCGGATACCGTTAAAAACGTGAAATACAAATGTTTGCAACGGCTGCGCAAGCTATGCGACGGTCTTAAAGGCTCAAATGAGGAGATATGAGGTTGACTGCTGAGGAATTGCACCGGTTGGATGAATACCTGCTCGGCCGTGGATCCGGTGAGGAACGTGAATACCTACGTGAAAAACTGGATGCTGATCCGGATTGGCAGGCTGCCGCTCGGGAACAGCAACAATTGATACGGCAACTACGCTTTGCCACCTTTCATGAACAGTTAAAAGGATTGCAGGAGATAGAAAAAAAATTGAATGAACCGGGTGACCTCGCGAATGAATCTGCATTAATAGCTAACAAAGGGGCTGGACGACATTATAAAACCCCGATTATGACAGAGGAGACACCCAACCGGGACGCCCTCCGGTTCCATGGCCTTATGCAGATGGCCCGGCAACTTCAATCGATTGAGCAGCAGGGCCATCCGGCAGGCCGGGAACGACCCGGGCGACGACGGCAGTTTGTAAGAATTATCGGCATCGCTGCCGGCTTTATGATACTGATCCTGGCACTGTGGCCCTGGATGAAACCACCTACGGAAGGTGAACGATTATTCAACGCGAATTTCATCGCACCTGATCTGAACTATCAAACCCGTGGTAGTGACCAGGTCTCCATTGATTCGATTCAAAAACTGGCGTATGGTGCGTACATCACCGGCGAATACCGGCTTTCCTTGCGCTACTTTCGCAAACTCGGCTATCTTCCGGATTCTACCTACGTGAAGACTTATGGCCTCACCCTGCTACTTAACGACCGCCCACAGGAAGCCATCGAACTATTCCAGCAAGGCAAACAACAATGGCCGGAGGGAACTAAATGGGACCAGTGGATCGGATGGGCATTACTCAAGGAAAACAGAGTACAAGAAGCTGAGGAATATATTAACTTGGATCATTGATCAATATTGACCAGGCCCCGGAATATCTGCCAATGTATTGATATGAGCTCAAACCAGTTATCCGGGTGATGGTCGCTGAGTGGACTGAATTTGGGTTTGAATTGTTTTTTGGGTGTGCCGTTACGCATTGGAAGAAGAGCCTGGCCTTTGTTGGGTTTGTTATTGGCCGGCGCGTGTTTACATGACCCGCATCATGACCAAACAACTAGCCATGCCCCAGACGTTATAGATTCCAGCTGTATTTACGACCCTGGCCTGACCTGGAATCTGATGGATACTCCATCCCGGGATTATTGCGTCACTTATCAGATGCTCTCCCGCCAAACCCCGGAAATTCAATCGCGTCTTGATTCCATCTATTTTCAATTCGTGCAGATGGTATGCGACTCTTCAGCTACCTGGGCGAAGTTTCGTGATCTGCTCCATAGCCTGGAAAACACCGGTTGCAGCCTGTATCTGGAAATTGCGGGGATTAGCCTGGAACGATTCAGTGTGGGGATGAGCCCGGCAGAGCTGGAGGATGTGCTTATGCATGCGGTGCGCGCAAATATTTCCATTTATGGCTACCATGCGATGCCCGTAATCCGGGCTAAACAGCGCCTCGCCGATTTATTCCGGGTGAATCAGAAATACCTGCGGGCGGACACCTGCTATCAGGAATGTATTGATCTCTTGAATCAAAGTTTCCCGGACTCTCTTGATCTGCTGGAGCGTGCCCTGTCTTACCACGGGACGATGAAAAGGCACCAGTCCGAATACGACAATGCCCTGGCGGACTTCAGGATTTGCCGCAATTTGATTGCACGTATGGGCGACGATTCGCGGTTGGCTTTTGTGTGCAATGAAGAGAGCATCATCCATGGCAATAGCGGGAACATTCCATGGTCACTGGTCCTGGTTGACTCCGCCCTGTATTACGGGAAAAAATACCATGATCAGGGTCAGATTGCCAAATCCTATCTTATCAAAGGCACCTTGTTGTCCTTACAGCGGCATTATGAAGAAGCCCACCGGATGCTGCTTGAGAACCTGAACTATGCATCTTCTCCGGAGAATAAGCTGGAGATCTATGGGAAGATCATCAACAACCTGGTACGCCTGAATAAACTCGATTCCGCTCAAGTCTACCTGGATCAGGCTGATACCGACGCGATAAACAGCCCGAAGTCACTGGCGTATTTCAGCTACCAGTGTTTTCAGTACTACCGGGCCAAGACGGATTTTCAGCAAGCGCTCCGGGAGATCAATAAGGCGCTGAATTTGACAAATCCAGCCCTGGGCTCCCTGATCCATTCCATCGAGCCGCCTCCAACCAGCCAGGCATCCCTGGACGAATGGGCGCTCTATTATCTGGGACAGAAGGGGGATTTGCTGGGAGGTCAATACCTGTTGACCAGTGATGAAAAATATCTGAACGCGTGCCTGGATCATTATACCTACATCGACGACTATGTCCGGCAACATTTCCGTTATTCGGATTCAGGTGATGAACTGCATGCCGTAGACCTGCTGAATGAAATGTATTTCAAGGCGATGGCGATATTGGTTCAGGTGGCAGAGCGTGAAAATACAACGGCATATGACGGGCTTTTGAATAAGTATGGTGAGCGCATGCGATTCAGGAAGTTATTTCAGGACTTTGATCTCCTGGAAGAGGTAACCGATAACGATTCACGCCTCAAAGGGTTCGTAGAAGAGCTGATCGATAACCGGAATCTGGTCCCCGTGACCTGGAATCCACAGCAATCACTGGAAGGCAATGAATACGCCACAGACCGGAAGAAAAATGCCATTCTGGACTCGCTCGCTAAGAATTACCCATTGATCCTGGAAATGTATTTTCAACGGAAGGAAGTGTCTGTACAGGAGGTGACCAGCTGGAATGCCGCCAATAAAGCGACGGTTGTGGCTCTTTTTTCCAACCTTGAAGGTGATGTCATTGGCCTGATTTATGGAAAAGGTGTCCGGCATTTTTATTTGCCGGCCAATACCCCTGCCGGGCAGGAATGGTATGGCCAGGTGAATATTCCACAGCAAAATGAAAAAACCTGGCCTGAACATTTGTTGTTGGCCAATGAGATCAGATCCCTGGTAGACTCAGCGACCGGGAATGTCGTATTCCTGGCAGAAGGAAATCTTGAAAAAATTCCTTTCGGGAAATATTTTAATGACCGGTATGCTGTTTATTACGGTTATACCCTCTCCAGGCTGGTGGGCTCTCCAATAGCGGGTGACCTTAAGCTGGATAATCATCCATTACTCAGCTTTGTTCAGTCGGACCACCGGGGTGCAGATTTGCCCTATACCTACCGGGAAGGGACGTGGTTGCAGAAAAAATACCCACTGAGTCGCGTCTTTTTCGGAGAGGATGCCACCATACGGAATTTTAATAAATACCGTGCTGATTACGATGTTTACCATTTTGCTTTGCATGGCATCAATAATCAATCCAATCCAGCTTCCAGCGGTATTCAGTTTCAGGACGGACTGCTTAACATTGTGCAGATCGGAAAAGAAAACTGGGCTGGAAAAACCATTATTCTGAATATTTGTGACGCTGGCACCGGGCCGGCTACTTCTGGGGCCGGTGTATTATCGATAGCCAAAGCATTTATAAATGCGAACTTAATTATTGCCCCTATTTATCAACTCGATGATGAGCAGGGTTACCAAGGAATTAAAGCCATTACCGCTTATCAGCGGATGGATGAACAATACCGGTGGATTATTTATTGAGCTTTATTGAATCATGGTTTTTTATAGTTATATCATGGCTGAATTAATCCATTTCTAATAATTATCCCTGGAGATCGGATTTAATAAATAATCGATGGTACGGATATTGCCATTTTCCAGGACTTTTACATTTTGGATCAGCACAAATCGCATGTCTCCGGAAGAGGTGACGGCATCAGGTATCCGGTAGTAGATCGGTTCATCCATATTTAAGGTGTACGCGGTGGGGCCCTTTTGAGCGGTAAGCTGATAGG
Organism: Lewinellaceae bacterium; assembly: GCA_020636135.1. NCBI lineage: Bacteria > Pseudomonadati > Bacteroidota > Saprospiria > Saprospirales > Lewinellaceae > Lewinellaceae bacterium. Next base: position 58,200 of record JACJYK010000004.1, on the reverse strand, counting down.
GGCCGTTGAGATACCAATACGTGGAGGATTTGAATCGTTCCACACCATCCATCACCTTGATGTTGTGTACGTTGTGGACTGAACTTCCATTTTGAACGGACATCGTTCCGGTGTAGTATGTTTCCTTTTGTTTGTCAATGTATTGATTGGCTATCCAGTCATCCGGTAAGGCGATGACATGAGCCTCCAGTTGTAGGGTATAATTTCCGGGGTCATTTCCTTCGACATAAAAATGATCCAGGATCATCCGGGTATTTACATGGTTGCTGATATCGGAATAACCCGGATTATAGTAGGCGGTAAAAGATAAATCCGGGTCTGCTAATGAATATTGAATTTCTTCAACCTGCATGGACTCTTCCGGGTTTTGCGGATTGGTAAACGTGTGGGTGTTCGCGACAAAAGATGTCCCTCCTGTAATATGCCCCAATACATGTTCTTCTGCCGAAAATAATTGGAAATATTCCGGGCAAAAGTCATCATTTACCGGGTAGTATGGATATTTACTTGGATTTTCGTAAATAAAAAAGAATACTGTTGTTGCCAGGGCGGCAACGAAATTGGCGTTTTTCATACGATTGCGTTTATCTATTATGCCCTGGCGTGAAAAAGGTAACCTTACTGGATTTTAAAATTGTGTTACTCCTGGAGTAATTTAAGACTTGCCCTTCCGTAGTTAATAATAATTGATTCCCATGATGTGCCGGAAAATTGAATTATTTCAGGGGTATAGCTTTGCCCCAGAAATTGTAGGTGGCAGGTTTCCAGCCGGGTAAATAATTTGTTTCCAGCTGCACGATGCGGAAACCATTTTGAGTGAGTAATCCGGGAATGTCGCGATTGATCTGGCATCCACCGCTGAAAGTTTGCCACACGGGATTCAGCCGTTGCTGCCATTGGTATACCGGTGGGTCCGGGGATAATCCATGTTCTGAAAAGTAAAAAGCACCGGTTGGCTTTAAGACCCGTACCATTTCCCGGAGTGCCCGGTCGATGTCCGGAATGGAGCATAAGGAGAAGGTAGATACGATGGAATCAAAGGTATCCGATTCGAAGGGGAGGGTTTCTGCACTGCATTGGAGGTATTCCACCGGAAACCCCAGTTGGTCCAGTTCGACTGTACACCTGTTCCAGATTTCGATGGCCGGATCCAGAGCGATCACTTTATGGACTTTATCCGGGTTATAGTGCAGTAGATTCAAACCGGACCCCGCCCCAACTTCAAGCACCTGACCACTGGCATAAGGGACAACCTTCAGGCGCTGGGAGGTCACGATCTGGTGGCGACAGATGGAATCTACCAGATAGGGAAGCAGATATTTGTTGTACAATCCCATCTACAGGCGCTATGTTATTCCAGTTGCATTGAATAAGGATAGTAACGTTTCAGGGTGAAGAAAGGATTTTAATTATTCCGGAAAACAACTTCAGTCGCCATTATTTCCAGTCATCGGTCTCCAGTTTGAAGACAGACTCCACCGGTGTCCCGAAGACGTGGGCCATTTTCAGAGCAAGCAGGGTAGATGGTACAAATTTACCCGATTCAATTGCATTTACAGCCTGCCTGGAAATCCCGATACGCACCGCAAGTTCTGCCTGGGTCCAGTTTTTCCTGGCTCGTTCTACCTTGATACTGTTCTGCATATTAACTGTATTTACGATGGGCTCTCCACCAACCAATGGCATAGAATAATCCCATAAAAGGAACCATATCCAGATAACCCCAATGCTTCTGGTCCAAAGGTATGACCTGGTCCAGCATGCCTAATGTCATCAGGAGCAATAAGCCCAGCAGAAAGGCGACGATCACGGCCTCAGTCTGAATCTTCCGTTGTAATTCATCCATCGAAGCGACTTCACGGATGATGGTGATGAGGAAAATAAAAAAGAAAATGACGGGTACCAGGGATATTCCAATGCCTGCCTTGGTTGGCAGCTCGACCTGTCTGATAACCAGCAAACAAATAAGGTAAATTGCTCCCCAGAGCAGTGCGGTTGCCCTGGTTTGTTTCTTTCGCAATCTGGTTTTGCCATACATACTGGTTTTGTTTTGTTTAGGCAAAGATATCTGATCATGACAAAATGTAAAGAATAATAGACTAAATGATAAGAATATACGACCTTGTTTGATTTAATTGGTATCAGTGATCGGAGGGTGTCAGCTGATAGAGCCCACTCGCATGGGGTGCCAGAGATTCCTCGTATGTGGTTGCCCACATCCCAATGTCCTCGCCGGTCCACAGATTGGTGATGTGGCATGAATCAGCCATTCCTGCAAGGGACAGATCGGCCTGGACCACATTTTCGGTTCCGCTTAAGTTGAAAAGAGCCAGATAGTAAGTGTTATCGTTGGGATTACGTGCGGAGATCACCAGGGTGCTATCCTGCCCGGAGAGTTTACGGACCCCGGTACATTCCCGGTGCATTTTAAGAACGGCTTCGTTGGTCAAAAGGGATATGGTAAACGGGTCGTTGGAGGGAAGGTCTCCTCCAAAGAACAGGGGAGATTTGGATATGGTGAACAATGTCATCAGAGTGTTCTGCTCGTCGGGAGTCAGGCGGGTCTGCCGGTCCGGTCCCCGCTCACCACGGATGGATATCCTGCCTAATGGGATCATATCACAATCCGGCCAGGTCCCTGGCTCGATATACGGGTACCATGGTGGAGCAACGTCCATCAGGTGAAGAATGTGAGGCCAGGTGTCCCAGACGTCGTCGACCATGCGCCACATATTGGCATGATTCCGTACATGTTCTGCTGCTGTGAGCGGTGTTGCACCCGGTGACAGGCTGAGTACGATGGGGCGGCCACACTGATCGATGGCATGACGGATCAGTTCAATTTCCTCCTGGTGGTAAGGTCGGGCAATATCATCCACTTTTACAAAATCGACACCCCACTGGGCGTAAAGGTTAAAAATGGAGTTATAATATTCCTGGGCTCCGGGCTGGCTGGCCACGATGGTATAATTGTCACGGAGCCACTCGCATTGCATTTCCGGTGAATAGATCTGATCGGCAGTGATCCCTTCGGTCCCCAGGATGGGCATTTTCTTTTCAACGTCAATTTTCGGGACACCTCGCATGATGTGGATCCCGAACTTTAATCCCTTATCGTGAATGTATCCAGCCAGATTGGTGAAGCCCTGCCCGTCTGCGGCCGTTGGAAACCGGTTCACGGCAGGAAGGTAGCGTCCATACATATCAATGACATAGCGGGGATCCGTCTGATTGTAGCCACCGGCTTTGGTATTCTCCACAAACCACCGGATATCCACAACGATGTATTGCCACCCAAAGGAGGCTAGATTTGCCGCCATATAATCGGCATTGGCTTTAACCTCCTCTTCACGTACGGTAGGCCCATAGCATTCCCAGCTGTTCCAGCCCATTGGTGGAGTAGGAGCCCAGGATTTGAAAGTCCCGCCAGCAACAGTAATTTGATCCTTATCCGGAGTCGAGCAGCTAACACTCCAAAAGATAAATCCGATCAGTATGGATACCCATGGAAAATAACGCCTTTTCATCCGGTTAAGATAACCAATTGCGCCCAAAAGTGCTTTACAGGCAACCGGAGTCAATATGCGAATGGATCCACCAAATTACCAGGAATCCTCGGACGGGTAACGGTCATCAACCACCAAAATCCGCGGGATGGAATCGTGCCAGCCCCTGGGAAAATCACTGAATAACACTGAAAAGGGCTCGAATGGGATGTAACGGCAAAGTGACCGCCCCAAAATGGTCATTAATTCCGGCCGCTTGCCGGAGGTGGTGACTATTTTAGTCCGGGTCAGCATTTTGCCAACTGATTTTCCCCAGACGGCTTCAGTGATGCTGTAATAAAAAAAAGTAGAGAAGTAAAAACTGATCCACAGTATTCCCAGCAGCATAGAATTGTCCTCCTGGAAAAGATTTTCACGTGCAAATAAAATAGAGAACAGGATAACATAAATGCCAAAAATGACCATGCGGTCGATCAGGAAATTCAGGAATCGTGTTCCTTTATTTGCCACATATCTTTCGGGATTCTCCCAGTCAGTAGCTTGCTGGTCTAAAATAAGGTTGTCCATGTTACGGTATTTAGAAGATAAGTAATAAGTGAAGTAATTGAATGTGACTAAAGTAATCAATCTGATAGAGAGTAAACTGGTTAGGGTTGGTTTACCTATGCCAATGGTGAATATATTCACGAAGTAACGACCAAAGTGAAATGGCTTAGCAGCAAAAAATTATTCCAGTGTACATTCTATTGTAATCGTATGCCGTAAAGGTGATGATGATAGGATCAGGTCGTTTTTTCATCGATCACAAAATACATGGGTATGGCACCTTTGTTTTTTGCTTCTACCATGCCGCGGTATTCGCAATTAAAGTGATCCCTGATCAATGCATGGGTTTCTTCAGATACATTCACCCGCCCAGCCGTTGCGGTTTCCTGTAGGCGGGCAGCCATATTTACCGTATCGCCCCAAATGTCGTACTGGAACTTACTTAGCCCCACCACGCCGGCAACGACAGGTCCGGTATGAACACCAATGCGCATCTCGTAAAAATTCCGCTGTTCCTTCTGCCGCGATTCTTTTAATTGCAGTACCAGTTGCTGCATTTCCAGAGCGGCCCGCACAACTTCGATGGCACCCGCGCGGTTGCTTTCCGGAATGCCGCCGGCAGCCAGGTAAGCATCCCCGATGGTTTTTATCTTTTCCAAACCGTTCCGGAGGCAGATCTCATCAAATTGCTTGAAATAATAATCCAGGTCAGATACCAGCTCTGAAGGACTTAATGTTTCCGAGATCTTGGTGAAATTCATGATATCCGAAAACAGCACAGACACATTTGGAAAGCGTTTCGCTGTCGTTTGACCGAACCGGCGCAATTCGTCAGCGGTTTCCTGGGGGAGTATATTACGCAACAGTTGGTCGGTTTCATCTTTTGCGCTTTGTAATTCACGGTTGACGCGATCCAGGTCTCGTGTGCGCTCCTGCACTTTGTCTTCCAGATGGGTATAAACCAGGATATTGTCCAGGGAAACTTCCAGCTGGGCGCAGATGGTGCTGAAAAATTCTACCCGCTCGTGATTAAAAAGGTTTTCCTGCAGATTATTTTCCAGATACACGACCCCTTCCGGTTGATTATTCACGATCAGAGGGATGCACAAAGTAGACAGTGGCCGGTATTTCCGGATATAGGGATCTGAAGTAAATTGTTGGGCCAGGGATAGGTTCGCTGCCGCATATTTTTTTTTGGTCCGGGCAACATAAAGGATCACTTTTTGGGGTAGTGTTTCCCATTGTGCAGTGGAATTTTCCTTAGGCGAGAGCAAATCCTCGTCGCGTATGGATGCGCGAAGCTCGAATACTCCCGCGTCGTTCCTGAGGCAAATGGCCGCATAGGTGGTACTGGCATTTTCACGTATGATTCGTATCATCACATTCAATAAACCCTCAACCGAATTTTCGGATGCGAGTGCTTTATTGCTGGCAATGATGGTATTCATATCGCGCACATTCTGGTAACTGAATGCGTCATTTTGTTGCACTACACTGGATTCATCCCTCAGGATAGCCGGGTGTTTATGGATCAGGTCATTTAATTTCGCTCGGGCACCCCAGGTTTTATAACATGAAAATGATTTTTTAAGCATCATTTCGCCAAACTCCATTTTACCGGTTTGTATATAATAGAGCGCCAGTTGCTCTCGGAATAAGGCTTCCAGATGAATAAACTGTTCTTTTTTGGCGTGTTCAATCGAGGCCAGATATTGCTTTATGGCTGCATCTTGTTTTCCATGATACTGTAACCGGCAAGCCTGAATGAAATACAACATGCCCTGAAAATTGTTAGGCGCGTTTATGGCAAATAGCTGCATGGTTTTCTCCAGGCTTTTAAGATCCTTCAGTCTTTTATTTACCTCATCAGGTACTTTGGATAATGGTAAGTGTTGGTAACTGGCGAGGGTGTTGACGAGTACAAAGGTCGGATAGGTGATTTGGCGTGAGCTGGCTTCATCACAGTATTTATTTGCCAGGTCAATAAATTTGATGCCTTCCGAATAATTGTTGAATATGCAGGCCAGTAATAATTTGCCGTGGTAATAATCGAACTTACTTGCCTGGTCCTGGATTTCATCCAGTTTCTCAAACATCTTTTCCTGATCAAAACCATTGTATCGGTATGTTAAAGGGTCATCCTGGACCTCGATCAGATTGTGTACCATTTGATTTTCTATGGCACTTATCAGGTAGACCAGATCCTGATTCATTTCCCGGATCTCTTTTAGGATGTTGGATTGATTTTCAAATACCTGAGGTAAATATTGCCCGGTGTAGAACCGCAGTGCAGAATTGTAATAAAGACCAAAACTGGCATAAAGCAAATCACCCATTTTTTTAGCGAACTGATAGGCCTCTAGTAAAGGCTCAAGTGAATTTCTCAGCGGTTCACGCCAATAGGATAAGAAGCCATGGAAAATGACCATGACTCTGGCTCTTACTTCGTCTGCTTTTAATTTATTGACCAGTTCTAAAGCCATTTTCCCAAATTCATACCCTTTTTTAATTTGCTTCATGAATGTGCTGAGGGCAAATCCAAACGAAGTGTAAACGTAGGGTGAATATTTACAGTTACCATATCTTAGGGATAATTGCATTTCCCGGAAAGAAACGACTGGAAGGATGTCCGGAGCAGAGCCAAACACACTGGTTGCAGATTTGACCATGAGTTTTGTGAACGAATAGGCATGAGGGTTTTCCATGGGAGGCAGATCCAGCAAATCAGTAATTTTTTTACCGCGCAATAACCACAATACGCGGGCAAACTCCTTCATAATGGTTGCCTTGCCAGGGTTCCTTTTGATCGGATAGCCCAATTCTTCAACTACTTCAAGCAACAGGTTGATGGTCTCGTCAAATTGATGTTTTTGGGAAAAATAGTCGAGCTTGATATCATAAGCAGGTATTCGGTCAATAACATTCTTGGCTCTGTCGAGCGATGTTTGCAGCCATTCATCTCCCTGCGTATGTTGGTTGGCCACCATGGCAACCTCTCCGCCAGAGTGAAATAATTTCAAGGTTTCTTCGTAATTATTTTGCCAATCATCCTCATCAATCAGGGCAATCACTTTATTAAAGTGATCGCAGGACAAGGTAAAAAATGACGCTTTCCGGGCCAGGTCGGCAGCTTCGTAATTAGCATTTTTTACACTGGATTTATTTTGTTGTAAAACATCCGGAGCAATTTTGTTGTAGTGGTATGCTTTAGCCAGTGATTTTTCCAAAGTAAGATTTTGTGGACCGTTGAGCTCCAGAAAACTGGCAATTTTATGGTGGATTTTTGCTTTATCAGTTGCCGGGATGGACTCCAGTACGTATTTGTAGATATGCGGACTGGTGAAAGAATAATAACCATGTTTATTGGTTTCCAGGATCGCCTCCGCTACAAGTATTTCCAGGTGGGAAGTGACTTCAGCAGGCGACTCTTGAAGGAGGTGTTCAAGAATTGAAACTTCAAAATCACGACCAATGCATGCGGCATAGGAAAGTACCGATTGAAGCTTACTCGTATATCCTTCTATTTTTCGTTGTTGATCTTTATTGACATTTTGACTTACTTCAATCGCTGAAATTTCGTCCCATTTAAATTCCCATTGGTCTTTGCGATAATTGAATGAAACGAGTTTTCTTTTTTGGATGGTTTGCAATAGCTGGAAAATAAAATAGGGATGCCCCAGTGTCTTGCGGTACATCAGATTGGCAAAGTCAGCGGAAGGACGTTGGTGAAACAGACTCGTGGTAAGCTCCTGTACATCATTCGCGGTCCAGGCTTCCAGCGTAATAGCCGCCAGGATCAGGTCTTTCATTTCGGATTCCTGCCAAAACTGTTCCTGGTAAGCAGTTTGCTCATGCCCGGGTTCAAAGGAGACGATAAAAGTCAGATCATGAATTTGAGGGGAAGATGCCAGCGCTCTTAAGGTGTCGCAGGTCGCTTTATCTGTTTCGTGAAAGCCACTAAGATGAATCAGGAGTGGGATGCCGGCGATGGAAATACCCTCGAATATTTTTACCAGGATTTCAGTGCTGTCGAGGTCCAGATTATTTTGATCCGGCGGATTTTCATTGCCTGTAAATATCCATTCGAAAGAAGCAATGTTGGTAAAAAAAGAGGTGCCGATCTTATCGGTGATGGAAAGGAAAATGGCTTTCCAGGATTCCAGATTTTCACGTGATTCCGTTAAAAGGAATTCGCCCAGCTGACTTAATGCCTCAATGAGTCCGGCTTGCGGTTGTCTGAATGTAGAGCGATTACTTGCTCCTTCTATCAGTATGATCTGCTCCTGATTCAGGAACGATTTAAAATGGTTAACAAAGGATTGTTTGCCAATCCCCGCTTCGCCTTTCAGACTGATGATATTGAGATTCGCCCGGTCTGCGTGGAGAAAATCGGTGCAAAGCTGGTCTAATTTTGACTGATGTCCATAGAGACGGTCGGGTATGTGAAAAATGCTTTTTCCGTCCTGCGTGCCCAGGATAATTGAGTGATCAGATCCCGCCTTTCCATTTTTTTGGATCAAATCCAGGTCATACCATAAACTGTAGCAGGATTGATAACGTTTATGGGGATCCCTGTGGAGTAATCGCCCGACCATTTCAATGAGGGGCTGCGAGATATCTGATTTAGGGAAATGGATAGGCTTGGATAGGATTTCATCGATGAGATCAACCGGATTGGTGGCTGAATAAGCATAATCTCCGGTTAACAGGGAGTAGAAGACCATACCAAGTGAATAAAGATCAGCACGATGATCGGGTACCGCGGATAACGCATTCAGACGCTCCGGTGCGATGAATCGGATCTCGTCGCGTTTAGAGGTGACCTCCAGCTCGGATGCCATTGTGGGCGGACCGGCAAAACTAAGGTCGATGAATCGGACCTGCCCTGAGTCCGGGTCGAAGATGAGATTCCCGGGGGCTATGGATTGATGGCAAATGCCCTGCTCATGGAGTCTTTCCAGGAGTGCAACCATCTGCAGGGCCAGGGGGATAAAATCTTCTTCTGCAATTTTACTGACCGCTAATGGCTCACCGTGGAAGTACGTATAACAATACCCATCCCTCCCCTGAAATACACCTTTGCGGATAGGAGTGCGTACACCGCTGAAGTTAATGCGGGAGGCAATATCGTATTCGTTGGCCAGCAGGGCATGCACGCCGGGATCCAGTTGGGGAACTTTCCAAACAAGCGGGTTCGAGTTCGAATGATCGAATTCAAAGAATACCTGTGACCTGGCACTTTGATGTATGAATTCAATCTTGCTCACCGTTCCCATTTTGCAGTTCAATCAGGTTCTGATCCTTTCGGGATAAATCGGTTGTGCACTGTTGGCCTGGAAATGCCAAATTGTTGAGAATGTATAATTTGTATCTGAGTTCCAGATTGTACATGCCGTATATTCCAAGGTCATTCAAACCCGGGCGTTCATCTGTGCCGGTAACAACGGCTTCGGCATTTTCTGGTTTCGCCCGCTTCTAACAAAGCAGGATAGAGGTAAACCAAGATACTATAATTTAACGTAAATCCTGTGCAACATTTCCCCATGCTGGTCCGAAGGATATTTCGGGAAGTTGGCACGGATGATCCTGCCTGCGAATAATTTGGTGTCTCCAGCCTGATTTATGTTAATAAAATTGTATATTGATAGATCATCATTAAACCAAAGAACCATGGCGGATCTATCTAATATGACCATTGGGGATGTAGTCCCTGCGGATCTTAAAGGCCAGTTCAGTGCCAATGTGCTGAACACCACTATAAAAGTGGCCCGGGATATTGTGAAATTCGATATGCCCCCTCCGAGTAATCTTTCAGCTTCTGATGTTGCGGAATTGGAGAAATTATATTCGATGTACCAGGATAACCAAAACAAAGCATACTGGCACAAATCGGAAGCGGAAAATGAGGCATACTGGAATAAGAATTCCTAGGTCAATTTTTATTCCCCACCATGCTCATCATACCCGACAAGCAACTGGGTGTTAACGCCTTTGCTGACGTAATAGACTATTATACGAGGAAATATTGCAGTGAGCTGGTCTCTGATCAAACCATTGAGAATCTGGTGCGTGTGACCAGACACCTGCCTGCTTTGTTCTCCTCCAACTGGGGGTTTGAATTAAGGCCCTTTAATACCATCCACGGGGTTGATTTTTTAGCTTGTGTCCACGAGCCTGAGCAGCTGGTAGCTCGTCCAGGAGTAGAAGGACAGGTCTCCTTCCCGGAGACATTTCGTCCGGTAATCGATGCCTGGCAGGATAAGCGGTCCATTCTTCATGAAGGGGTCAAAAACATCTGGTTTGAGATCGATCAGGAACACCTGAGCTTGCCGGACACTCCGTTTAATTTTTTCATCGGACCGGTGGAGAATGCCTCTCCGCTAGCTTTGGCAGATCTACTGGCCCATCTGGTGTCGCTCACTTCCGATGGGCAGCTATCGAAGTTTAAGCCTGCTTTACAGCAGTTGTTCCGGGCGAAGTATCTCCTTCAGGACCCATCCTGGATAGCCCAGGTGGGTATCATGCAGGCGCGCCAACAATCCGGATTTCGCGTCTTTATTCAGGATATTTCCAGACAGGCAGCGACCGGGTTTTTACAAGGGATGTCGTATCAGGCTCTGGACAGGGAGGATTTGTGGAAATGCTGGGACGCATTGGAGAATGCAGGAGCCAGGATGGCTTTAAATGTCGACCTGGGACGAACGATCGGACCAAAACTGGGCTTGGAAGCGTATTTCAAAACAGTCGATGCCGCCAAGGATTACCTGCAGGAATGGGCTGAGGAGAACCATGCTGAGACCAGCCAGTACGATGCCTTGATGCGCTTTATGTCACAACTGGACGGACAGCAGGATGGTCCGTTACAACCGATATTTTCACACCTTAAATTGGTCTATGTACCGGATGTATTCCCGGAATTGAAAGCTTACTTTGGATTTGCCAAACGTAAAACCCTGCACCTCATCACCTATTCCAAACCATAAAACTATTGACTGTGTTACGATTACCGGATATCCTGTGGATCAGCTTACTGATCCTGCTCATGGGCTGCCAACCAGGGCAAACTCCTAATGGGGATATGGTCACCCCGGACAGTTGTCCCCTTGGCGTACGCCCCTATGCCATTCGGGGTAGTATAGACCTGCCCCAGGTCAGCCAGATCCCACATTCGGACAATCCCGACAGCCTTATCGTTTATCTGCAACGCAGAGCGGATCACTATGCCTGGGAGACATTTATCGCTATGAACTGGCCGGCACTTCCTGATGGTAGTCCAGATAGCCTGCATTGTCTTGGCAATGGAGAGGCTACTACCGTCTGGGAACACTGGATCCCGGGTCCTCATATTTACCGACCAAATGGTGAAGAGCCCTTGCCCTGGCCTGATTCCGTAGATAAGAATGGCGTTCCTGTGCATCTCCGTGACCCGCATTTATTGCATTACAGTGGTAAGGATCCGGATTTTACCCGTGTTGATGCGGATGACATCCCATTAATTGATCAGGATAGTATTTTAACACAATATCAGATCACGTACAACCGGGTAGCCTACGACTATATTCGAAGCTCCGGACTGTATTCAGAAGCGGGCCAGCAGAATTTTGTGAAGAATTATCCGGATTTTACGAAAGGGCTGTATATGGTCATCAAAGGGGATACCGCCAATATTGAGCGCACCTTCGAGCGTGCCTATTTCCCGGTTGGGAATGTCAAAGATTCGATCCAAACTAACAAAACCAGGGATACGGTCTTCTATTTTGAGAAAGGGGAGGGAGCTATTATCATCAAGTCCGCATGGAAGCGTTTGGCAGCATCCGATGATGCATCGACCTTCCATACCCGGGAGTTGACCCTTGAAAACGGGACCATGGTGAAGATTGGCCTGGTAGGGCTGCATTTTATGCATAAAATTGCCGAAGCGACGCAATGGGGATGGGCTACTTTTGAACACATCAACAATGTGCCAGAGCTGGACAGCAACGGGATGGCTATCCTGGACCATGAAGTGGATTATACCTATTTCAATGAGTTGGAACCTGATTCGGCCAGATACAATACACCGAGTCCCTATAATCTGATTACCCATCTATATGAGAAGATTCCTATCCAGGTCGTTCGGTCCAGGCCGATCTATGCGAGTGCTTTGAAAACCAATCAACTCTTTCATGAGCGTATCCGCAAGGCCGATCCTAATTCCGTCTGGCTTAATTACCAGCTGGTCGGTGCCCAATGGCCCCTGGTCACCGATTTTTTTACCCATGGAGCAGACTATCAGCCTGCCAAATTGGGAAATCCGGTGATGGAAACGTATTTCCAAAATACAGCCTCCTGTATGGATTGCCACAAGAGTGCACGTTTTTATCCTTATGGCCGCGACAGTACGGCGTTCAATTCCGACTTTATATTCAGCCTGAGCCGGGCCAGGTAATTCCTGGTACCTTATTTGCAAGGGATAATTCGTTGTATAACGCCCTAAAACGATCAAATGGCAGAAGTTGAAGGGAATCATTCATATCCATAGGGCAAAGAAATATCAACTTGCAGGTTCATTACCTCTGATAGGTGTCTTGTTTGTTATCCTCATGTTGTTCCTACCCGGTATTGGCAAGGCACAGGGCTTCCCGCACCCCTGGTCTCTCCATGCCGGATATTATAGTAATAATTTATGGAATCCGGGTATCCAGGTAGGAGCCGACCGCCAGTGTGTGACCATGGACAAGAGCCGCAATGACCATGATTTTACCGTAGAAAAATGGTTTACCGGTGACCTGGGTTATTATCTGGATCCCGGCAGTCACGGAGCCTCCTTTTTACAGGTAGGGACAACGCGCAGAAAGTATAAAGACAAAATGTTTTATACCCAGACCGGATTTAATCCATTGGGCATTTACCGGTCGATCTTACCGGAGACATATTCGGTCACCGATGCAGGTAACGTGGAGCAGGTGAAATTCCCCGGAAACTGGTATTACGCGCCTTCGGTATCATGGGGGGTGGGACAGTATTACCGCAAGCTACCGGGCAGTGGATGGTATGCCAGACTGGAATTGATGGCTTTATTGCCCTACAATACCTATGTACAGTTTTTATTCAATGTAAATCTGGGGTATCGTTTACCCTTACGCTAATGAATGGTATGATTCACAAACTGGTCTTTTTGTATTTCGTGGTTATTTTCTTTTCGTGTGGAAAGACTGAGGATGGCCGGGTGGATGAAACCATTTATGTGCGCCATCAGGGAGCCGACATGCCGGCGTATGTCCATGGGAATCTGTCAAGTGATGCCGTCCTGGTCATTGTTCACGGTGCTGGCAGTTTCGGGCTTTCATTCCGGGAAGATTTGTTTAAATCTGTGCTCGAAAAACTGTTCACCGTCGTTTATTTTGACCAGCGCGGTCAAAGCATGTCCGAAGGGCATTATCCCAAACCGGACGATGTCATCCGGCTGATGGGTGATGATGTGGCAGCACTGATCCGGGTGTTGAAGCATCAATATGGTACCGATAAATCCTATTTCCTGATGGGCCACAGCCTGGGTGGGATGATAACCCTTTCCAGCATGGTGAATAGTGGATTGCAATCCGAACTGGCAGGCTGGATCTGTGTCGACGGAGCCCTTGATTTTCCATTCATCAAACAGACCAGAAAAGAATCGACGTTACTGATATGCGATGAGCAGATCAATGCCGGAAATGACCCGGGCAGCTGGAATAATCTGATCAACCGGCTGATACCATTGGATCCCGACCAGGATTATGATGAGATCCTCAAGATAGCAGGAGAGGCCATGGATCTGCTGACTTCCACGGGTGTTATCACCGCAGATCGCCCAAAGGACCGGCTTCGCAACGCAATCGTGATCAACAATCCGGTTAACTGGCTGGTATCCAACTACTTCAATCAACCGGTGCGGGCTGCCATAGCGGAGGATCTGTCGTTGTCCAATCGCCTGAATTCCATCACGATTCCAGCTTTATTTATTTATGGAAAATACGATCTGAGTGTGCCAGCCGGGATGGGTGTATGGGCTGCACTTAACATTGGATCATCTTCGAAAGAATTGGAGATATTTAATCGTTCAATGCATCATCCCTTTTATACAGAGCCTGAACATTTCGTTGAGCAGGTGGCACAGTTTATGGAGAACCATAAATAATCAAGTGGTATTCAAGTAACCGGGAAGGTTTTGTTGTCCTGATAATTCCAACTTACATCATATAATTTTAGTATCTTTTCTGATAGTGAGAGCTAACGTCTGGTGATGCGGAGTACCTTTGGACCAGATTGTCATTAGTTTCGGCACCAAGAATAAGTTATCCAACAATACCTCATTGCAATGAATGGATATGGAGTTGAGATCATTTTGAGCAGGCAACTAGCCGATTGTTTGGATACCCCGGTCTTCATTGTAGATCCGAAAGGAACCTTGTTGTTTTACAATCATCCGGCAGAGTCCATCCTGGGCCGACGCTTTGAGGACACCGGAGTTATGCCGGTAGAAGAGTGGTCCACCATCTTCAAACCATGTGATGATCACGGACGGGACCTGCCTCCGGACCAGCTGCCTCTGGTGGAAACACTGACCACCCAAAAGGCAGCCCACGGCTCATTCTGGATCAATGGACTGGATCACAAGCTCCACAATATTTCGGTTACTTCCGTACCGATCATCGGTCGTTCCAATGAATTTTCCGGCGCTCTGGCCATTTTCTGGACCCATCCCCAGGACGTATGAAAGTCCTGGTGCACGGAGCCCGCGGATCCTATCCTACCTCACAGGAGGATACGCTCAAATACGGAGGCCAAACGCCCTGTGTAGAGGTGGCTTATGGTGAGGAACGGATCATTCTCGATGCCGGCACCGGAATCCTGGAGGTTGATGCGGACCGGATAAGTGCAGATAAACGCATCCATATACTGCTTACCCACCTGCACATGGATCACATCCTTGGACTCGGTTTTTTCAGACCGCTCTTCAATGCTGAAAATGAAGTACATATCTGGGGCCCTTACAGCCGCGATGCCCCGCTGCGGGAACGGATTAACCGGTATTTGTCACCACCATTTTTTCCATTGCCGTTGCGGGATATTTCCTGCAAAATGGTGCTCCATGAAATAAAACAGAGCTCATTTACCATTGGTGATTTTTCGATTGATTGCGAATATGTGGTTCATCCGGGACCCACACTTGGCTTTAGGGTTACCGCCGGGGGGAAAGCCCTTACCTATCTGCCGGACCACGAACCGATGCTGGGGCAAGAGAAACTTCCGGACAACAGATGGTTGTCAGGCTACAATCTGTTATTGGATTCTGACCTACTTATCCATGATGCCCAATACACCAGTGAGGAATATGAGCAGCGTATCGGTTGGGGGCATAGCTCCTTCCAGCAGGCATGCGCGGTGGCTCAGATCGGCCGTGTGAAAAAGATGCTCCTCTTTCATCACGATCCGGAACACAGTGATGATTTCCTGGATGCCCAGGTCGAAAAGATGAGCGCATCGGCAGCAATCTCGCTGGACATTGCCCGCGGCGGAATGACTTATCCTGTTTAAGATTGCGTTCAGCGCAGCTTTACGGGATGATTGTAATGGATTTATGTTTTAGTACCAGCTCGTACAGGAATTTGAAGGTCAAAGGACTCAGCGTTTCATTAACTGCTCCAGTTCCGCCAATAAACTTTCTTTTTGGGAGGGCCTGGGTGCATTCCAGTTGACGATCTGTCCGTCCGGGTTGATAATCAGATATGTTGGATAACCTTTTGTATGCAGCAAGTTGGATAAGGTTCTGGATAGAGGTTCTTCCAGAAAATAATGATCCCCGGAGAGTTGGTACTGCTTGATCAGGCTTTCCATGGCTGGTTTATCACCAGACATACAGAGGTAGATGAATGTAAGTGGATAATCCTGCAGGAATTCTTTAGTGTCGGCGGCAAAGGGCATTTCACCCCGACAGGGAGCACACCAGGTAGCCCATACATCGAGGTAGAGATATTGTCCGGGATGTTTCTTCGATAAAGATTGGATGAATGCTTCAGGACTGCCTTCCTTCAGGTCGGTAAGGTGGGCATAGGCAGGTAGTGGTTGTTCCATCTGGGACAACAATTGATCATAGCGGTATTGGTAAAGCTGCAGGATAGCAGGATCAGATATTCGGGAACGCAAAACGTTTAAAAAAACTTGCGCTTGAACGCTATTTGCACCTTCAATAGCATCACTGAATGCGTTGCCGAAAACCATAGTTGCAAGTAATTGACCATCTGTACCCATGCGATCCAGATTTTCAGTTCTTTTTTCATAAAAGCGAAGGTTTGCCAGATAGCTGTATTTTTTTCTGAACGCTCCTGTCTTTATACTTTGTTCTTTTAAATGTTGGATTCCTTGCTCCAGTTGCAGTATATCTTGAGGAGTGAGGCCAGATTCATTGCTCCTGATTAAGGAAAAAGTGGAATCGAAGCGGGTAGTACTATTCTTGATGCCGAAATGTTTTTGAATTTCAGGTGCATACTTTTTCCATAATTCATTCCAGAAAACAACTGAAGCGGGCGGATTCTTAAGATCGGTGATCACTTGATTGATTAATGTCCTATTGTAATCCGCCTGTTCCTGGTCCAAAACCATTCTCCAGAAGCCGATATCCAGGGCATAATCGGTGTATTTGCCGAACTTTTGTGCGTAAAACATACCCATTTCGCGCATACAATTGCCATAGTAACTGGAAATCCGGTATCCGGAATCAGAAAAATGAAAGTCATCGATAAAATGGTCATAAAAAGGATCATCCGTTTCCCAATACAAGGATTTTCCTTGCATTGTACGAGGAATCCAGGAATAACGGATCAGATCTTCGAAATACCAAACTTCTTGATGGATAGGTAGCCAGGTTTGGAAAGCTGCTGAAACAGGATGTTTTACCGCGTAATCATGCAGGCCATTGATAGAATGGTCCATGATGGCCTTTCGTGCCGATTGATGAGCGTTAATATCCAAAGTCAGTTTGTCTTCGTAAGCCGGCCAATAATATCGGTCAGGGACACCATCGCGGTTAAAAAGCTGATAATCCAGGGAAGCATCAGCCGTAGGGCCCATAAAAAACCACTTTGTCGGATCGATATCTGCAATTTGAAGAAACAAGTTTTCTCCCGGAGCTAAGAATAGGGTTGTCGCGCTATCTCCGCAAATCAAATAAACATCCTGAAAGCCAGCCAGGGGAATTTGCAATGAAAACCGCCGTTGTGGGTCAAGGAAAGCCTCCACAGTGATTTGTGTTTGCCATAAATAATTTTGGTAGCGTACACGAATGGAATAGATATCCTCCAATCCATTATTGGTTGTAGCTTTTAATTCGCCTTTAAAAGTAGCCATGCCTGGTTTGCTATCCGGAATGTCCTGCGTCGGTTGATACATTGGTTTATTGTCAGCAGTAAAGAGTTTTCCTGCAGGAATGCCATCCCGGATGCATTGAAAGCCCTGACCGTTGGACCGTAGATCAAGGGATGTGGAGCGAGGTTTTAACTCACAGATGTACTGGCCTTGCGGATTAAAATAACATATAGTATCCGTGCGAGCCAGTGAAATCTTTAAGTGACCCGAAGACGCTTCGATGGATATGTACTTCCAGTAATCGGCTTCCAGAACAGCATAATCCTGATCCAGAGTCAGTGTCCATTGTCCATGCTCATTGAAATAATCCTGGCACCAGGATGCTGGAATATTCGACTGGCTTATCAGCTTTAAGATCAATAGGACAAATGCGAAAGAAATGTAATAGCGTTTATTCATAAGTGGATGAAATTGGGTGGCCAAAAAGAAAACACGGTCTTGCTTATTTCGACAATCCGTGTGAAAGGATATTTATTTAAAATTAATCCTTTAATTATTTAGATGCAATTAAGCTAGAAAATGGTGCCTTTTGGCGTTGTATACGGAGATCGATTTTAGGGGATTAAAAGGTAACTGTGCCCTGAATTTTCTAAATAAATACCCGTTCTGAAAAACATCAGAATGGGTATTTATGCATTACAATCAAGGGATCCGTCAATCTTCCAGATAACCGAATTTACCCTGGTTGAAGTCCTCAAAGGCCTCAATCAGTTCCTGCCTTGTATTCATCACGAATGGTCCGTGTGCTGCGATCGGCTCGTGGATGGGCTCTCCACTCATGACCAGCACGACGGCATCATCGGTCGCTTCCACCGTAAAGGATTCTCCATCATTGGACAGCAATACAAAGTGATCGGTAGGGGCCTGTTCCTTTTCGTTGATCAGGATGCTGCCTTCAATCACGACCAGGGCCGTATTATACGAAGCCGGGAATGAAAATCCGGCAGAACTTCCTTTTTTCAGTCGTGCATTCAGCAAATTAACTGGTGTGAACGTACTGGCCGCTCCCCGGGTGTCCTGATACGATCCGGCAATAACTTCAACCGTACTTCCGGCATCATCCAAATTGACCCTGGGAATCGCCTTATTTTGGAGGGCCTGGTATTTCGGCGTACTCATTTTGTCCCTGGCCGGTAAATTGACCCACAACTGGACCATCTGAAATTCACCACCTTTCTTCGCCCATTCTTTCTCGTGATATTCTTTATGCAATACCCCACTGGCGGCCGTCATCCACTGGACATCGCCCTGTGCAATTACTCCGCCACCGCCACCGCTGTCGTGATGTGCTACCTTCCCCTGGTAAGCAATGGTCACGGTTTCAAAACCCCGGTGAGGGTGTACACCGACTCCGCGTGGTTTATCGGTGCCGGCAAACCGGTATTTCGAATTGTAATCGAGCATGATAAATGGATTCATGCGTTGCATGCTGGCACCCTGATTTCCGGGTATGAAGTTATGGACCCGGAATCCGTCACCCACATAATGGGCCGATCCTGGTCGGATGATTGCTTCTACGCTTCTCGTTGCCATAAATGAACTCCTTTTTGATGCAAATGTAGGGCAGGGCACTGCTGGTGTGCATTGATCTATGATAAGATCGTTCGATTTTGTTGTGCCAGCTCCCGGCGGACCCGGCTAAGACTTTCCGGAGTAATGCCCAGATAAGAAGCGATCTGCACCTGGGGGACACGCAGGAGCAGGTCCGGATAAACCTTGACGAAATGCTGATAACGTTCGCTGGCGGTTGCGCTCTGTAATTGCAGAATACGGCGTTGCAGTTGGCGGATGTGACTGTGGAGCAGCCGGTGGTTGAATTCCAGGAACGAGGCATTGGTTTTCGCTAGCTGCAGGATGAACGCCTCATCGAAAAGCACCACCTGACTGTCTTCTATGGCCTGAATGAAATATTCCGATGGCTGATGAAAATAAGTGCTGGCCCGGTCAGAAACAATCCAGTTTTCCGGAGCGAATTGAAGAATATGTTCTTTGCCCTGGTCATCGATGGCAAATTGCTTCAGTAACCCTTTTTCGACGTAGACCGAATATTCGCAGGTCTCACCCTGGCGTAATAAATAAGTCCCCTTTACCACTGATTTTTTCATGCACTGATTGACCAGTTCACGGATCATCGCTTCATCCAGATCCGTGTTTGTAGTCAGATAGGTGGAGAAGGGAAATCGGTTCATAGTCGATGGTTTGAGCCAACGTTCCGGCAAGATAGTGATGGTAACAGCTTAAAATGTTGGTCGTTTCTTTTTTTTAATATCAAGACCTGTATTCGATTGTAGGGAATCTGATTGAGGGCTACAAGTTGCCCCGGATGGCTATTGCACGTGCTATGAGCTGAATGGAGCCGTCGGATTCCACCGGTAATTTTTCCCGGATTGCCTCCCGCAGACGCGTTTGTTGCACCGGGCTGAGCGAGCCAAGGTAGCTTGGTGCCGGGCCCTGGCCTCCCAGGAATGGATTCCAATAATCATCAAAATGCATAAACCGGGTGGTCATGACCAGATAACCGGATTGGATCTGGTGCAAGGCTGCGGCATGAAAGGCTTCTTCCAGCCGGGTCGGATTGCAGATTGGAAATCGATTGCCTTCATCCAGAGGCGCAGCTGCAGGATCCAGTTCGACGACCGTATCCCAAAAAATGCGCAGAAACTCCATTTCGCCCGCATAGTCCCAAACGTAGGCGGCAATGGTGCCTTCTGGTTTCAGGACCCGCTTCATCTCTTCCAAGGCAGCGGCCAGATCATCAAAAAAATTGAACGCCAGGGCCGATACCACGAGATCGTAACTTTGGTCCTGCACAGGTATTTGTTGAGCGATGCCCACCAGATAATCCGTGTCTGGCCATGCCTTTTTTGCCACCTGATCGATGAACGCCGGTGACGCATCCAGGCAAGTCAGCCAGCTGGGGCGTTGCAGAAGATGGATTGCCTCACTCAGAGCGCCAGTGCCGCAGCCCAGGTCCAACCATGATTCGTCAGGTTGAGCATTCAGCCAATCTAGAAATAGGGGAGCAAGCTGTTTGCTCCACCTCCCCATGAAATATTCATAAGGATCGCCACTGTTCCAATTGTCATTAACGAGGCTCATCTTAACTGAAAACTATAGGTCAATTCCACCATGCCATTGGTATAAGCTCTTACATTTTTTAGATGAAGTGGCTGTTCTTTCTCAATGGATTCAAAAAAAGGCTGTCCATCTCCCAAAATTACAGGAACTATGGTCACAATGAGCTCATCCACCAGCCCGAATTGGATACATTGACGGATCAGGTTTGATCCTCCCACCACCCAGATGTTACGGTGATCGCTTTTCAATTGCGTCTGCATAACCTGATTCAGGTCGCCGGTTAAAAAATGGACATTGGGATATTGTTTCAGCAGGGATCGCTGGGTGAAGACATAAACGGGCGTATCTCCATAGGGCCAGCCCAGCTCCAGGGCGTGTTCATAGGTACGTGAACCCATCACATAACAATCGATGTTTTCGAGAAAAGCCGAGATCTCTTCTTTGGTTAAAGTGACGCCTTGTTCAAAACGATCCTTTGAATTCATCCACTCCACACTGTTGTCTTTTGCTGCGATGAATCCATCGAGGCTGGAGACCATGTGGGCAGTGATTTTTGTTAGATAGCCAGGCTCTGCCATTTCAGGTTTTTGAGACTCAAAATTTAGACTTTTAATACAATTTAATGTATATCCTGGATATACAAGTCAAGTGCTTCGGTCTGATGCTCTAATTCACCGTGACAGCCTGTTCGGCTGTGAAAACAGTAATAAAGGTCGGATAGTCTTCCGTCAGATGATGGTACGCTGCCGTCTCTTCGGTCATCCGGTGCTTGGTGACCTTTGTATGCAGGGTGTAAGTTCCTTCCTCAGAGGGAAGCAAACCAATGGTATAAGTTCTTGACTCCAGTGGGTCGAGGTTGTTGTCACTGATCTTTTTCGCCACCGGGTACCATTCCCATACTTCACCGATGCGGTACCGGCGGTGGGCAATCGTGTCACTCGTTGCGGCATTCAACCAGGTGAGGTCGATCAGATAATAGCGCTCGGGATCACCGGTGGGAAGCCGGTGCCCGGCATGTGCATTCGTCAGTGTAAGGCTGTAATGAATGCTGTCAGCGCCGGAATAAGTTGGTTCCAGGGTGTCCGGTTTAAAATCAAGACCCTCCAGGGCCACCGGTGTTTCTCCCGTCTGCTTCGGAATACCGGATCCGGGAAACCAGTGGCGATGGGATACATGTTCAGGCATGCCACTCATCCAGGACCTGGTAAGCGTATCCATATGACAGCTTATGCAGGTTTGGGTTTGGGCATAAGGTCCTACCTGCCACTCTTCTCCTGTCTGGAATGTACATACCAGTTCCGGGGTGACCACTGCATTGGCGTTGTGGCAGGTGATGCAGAGCTGTTCGCTGAGGAAGGAAGAATCGACCCGCACGGGATGCGGAGCGTTGACCGTCCCCCGGGTGCCTATGATGAAGCCATCGCGGACATGGCAGGTGGCACAACCGATACCTTCCAGTTGCATGGCAGCATCGAAATGTGGGTTTTTTTCCTTCACCGGCTGGTAGATGTCACCATTTTTCAAGCCGGTAATGAGGTATTCCTGCTGATTTTCGAGCGGGATGTGACAATTGATGCAGAGGTAGGGGCTTGATTCCTTCTTAATTTCCGATTGAAATTGCAGATCGGTCCAGGCATGTGCATGGGTAGACTTCAGCCACTCCTGGTAGATTTCCTTGTGACAGACCCCACAGTCGGCGGAACGGATCGAGACCAGGCCTTGCGGTATGGGTTGGAAAGGTACTGCACTTTCCCAGGTGTCTTCCAGGGGCTCAATACGGTTGACGCAAGAGGCGAGGGCCAAACCCAAAACCAAAGTGACAGTAAACCATCGGGTGATACGCTTCAGGATAATTGTTTTTTGACCCTGCAAAATTAGGTATTTGACCAGGGATGTGAAAGCGACCAAAATCACTTAACGAATGTTGAATGTTGAAGGCTTAATGCTGAATGTATGATAAAAGCCATATTTCAGAAAGTGAAGACATTTAATCCCTGGTGAACTTAAGCAGGGAGACCCCCTGTCTGGGTAAGATTATGGTGAGGATAATCCGGCCATCGCTGGTATTGATCCATTCGGGAGATTCCAGTAACTCCAACTGCCCTGATTCTTCCAGTTCGGCATATTGTTTTGCGTTAGGGTATTGGGGCGAGCCCAGCTTTTGCCAGTACGTGTAGGCGTTGCTGTGATCCCGGTCAATCCGGAAGTGCTCCATGAACAACCTTCCGGAAGGCAAACCGGTCAGGGTCAATTTGATGGTCGCATCCGGTGCAGGCAGGTCATCATCGTGATAATTCCACAGCATAACGGCTGCCTGGTGATCATCCACGGTTGCCAGGGCCGAGATGTCTGGCGCAGGTCCCCGGACACTGGAATCCCGGATAGTCATGGCATCATAGGCCAGATTTCCGGTGACCTTCACCCGGGAACCGGATAATTGTCCCATCATCCGAAACACATTCAGGACCGGCTTGTCGACACCGTTGGTCGCCAGATCCCGGAATCCATGAAACCAGGGCTGATCTTCGAACTCAAAAGCCCAGGTGACTGCACCCAGCAAGTTGATGCCATAGTGATCGGCAAGTTCCATTTTGCGGGGAAATGCAGCAGCCGTGTAGCTGGAATACATGGTTCCATTGCGATAACCATTGTGCGGATAGATATCCATAGAACAGGCCGCACATCCCTCCGGATCCGACTCACCGATGATGATCGGCAGATGTTTCAGGCGGGAATGGGAAGCCACGATCTCAAAACCACGAGCAATATCGTTCAATTGAGCTCCCATGTTCATCCGCACATGCCCGTCTACATATTGTGGTGCTCCTTTGGCATGGAAGGCAATGAAATCCAGCGGGCTGCCTTTCTGGCCGGTCGCGTAATTGGTTCCATGTTCAACATGATAGAGGAAACTGTCGAGGAAGGCTGCTGCTTTATCCCAGCCCGGTCCCGTGCTATGAGGGCCACCGATGCGAGCACCTGGTAACGCTCTTTTGACTGCCTCAGCGGAAAAATCATATAATTTTTGATATTCATCGGCAGTGCCTTGCCAATAGCCAATGTTGGGCTCATTCCATACCTCCCAGAGCCAGGATTCCACTTCGGCCTGTCCGTATCTTTCAACACAATGCAATACCCATTGGTGGATGAGTTCGCCCCATTTTTGATAATCTTTCGGCGGATAAGCCCAGCCGGTAAAAATGTTGGCATATTGATTTCCCGGTTGCCAGTCGTGTCGATACGGTATTGGATTGCTGGATAGGGCTTCCGGCATAAATCCTATTTCGACCAGCGGCTTCATTCCCCGCTGCACATAGGTATCAAAAATAGAGTCGGTCACCTTCCAGTTGTACACGGGATTTCCATCTGCATCCTCCGTGTAAGCATTGGTGGAACCCCATTTAAGGGAGGGAATGCCATCACCCGATGTAAGCAGGTTGTGGGTGCGAACATAAACGGGAACCGGGCTCAAGGCAGCTAACTCAGTCAATAATTTTCTCCCGTCTTTCATATAGGTATAGTTCGGCTCATCGTAGCCAAACCAGGCATAGATGGGCTTTACCGGCCCTGAAGGTTGAGAGAAATCTACATCCAGGTGTGTAGTAGGGGAAGGAGCCAGGACAGGAGTACCCTGACTACCAAGGGTCCAAACCGGGTTGATCTTCATCATGGCCACCTCCGGGTCAATGAAGTCAGACAAAGCCTGCAAACCGACGACCTGGTAATGATTCTCCGACAGGTATTTCAGATAGGTTTCAAATATTGCCGGTGGGGTGGTAACCCAGTCGTGGGCATAGTCGGGAACACCATGGACGGTCAGAACTACGATTTTGCCATCCTTAGCCATTCGCAAGGCCTGCATGGTCTGAGTGGTGTCTGTTCCCGAGGTGCTGTAACTGGGGATCAGGTAGGGATGATCCGTGAGAGGATCGTAAGGCCGGCTCCCGCCCACGCGGGCAAACCGGTATCCTTTGCGCTCCAGGATGGGCAACGCCAATGGGTCGGTATCGTAAGCCGGATAAGCAAAGGTTGCCGGTTTGGAAATGCCATAGTGGCTGCATCGATCTTCGATGACTTCCAGTTCGCGGACGATGTGGGTGCTGTCGATGGTATTCAGATGGGTATGGCTGCCGGTGTGGTTACCGATTTCAAAACCCATCTGCTGCAGTTGCCGGATCTGCAGCCAGGACATGTATTTGGTGCTGTCTGCAAAGTCCGGAGGGAATTCACAAACAAAGAAGGTGGCTCCGAAACCATATTTTTTGAGTAAAGGTGCTACATATGTTGCGTGCGTGACAGCGGCATCGTCAAAGGTGAGCACGACCAGGTGATCCGGTATGGGTTGCTTCAGAATTTGTGCTTCCAGGGGTTGCATCGATGACAGGAACAAGCATGTTATCAGGCTCAATAGCCTTATCAGGAAATTTGCAGGTGAACTAATCATCATTTTTTTCAGGTGTTATTCCACGTAAAAGACTTCAGTAAGGGGCTTACTTACTGGTGAATGATCCGGATGTGTAACCATGATATCTGCCATGTATTTCCACCAACGACGGATGATTTCATGGGTTCCCAGGTCTTGTGAACCGGTATCTTCCTTCACTTTCTGGAAAGCAAACAAGGTGTCGGTGTCCGGGTCAAGAAAAATGGAATATTCCCGGATGCCTGCCTCCCTCAAGAGTTTTGTCAATTCCGGCCAGATGGCGTTATGACGCCTTTGATATTCTTCCTGACAGCCGGGTAATAATTGCATTTTGAAAGCAACTCGTTTCATTTATTGAATGGTTATGGTAAAGGGAGCGCTGGTCACTTCAGCAATTATATGCTGATGGTCCTGATCGTAGTTCCATTGGGTGGCTCCATACACTTGTCCGGGCGCGCTTTCCCAGGCCAGATGAATGGTCCAGTTGTGTCTTACTTCACTTTGGATCTGCAATTGACGAGTCGATTGCAGCCAGATGATCGACAGGGGTGAGTAATAAAATCCGTCACCAAGTGGCTCATAGCATTTCAGGGATGCATTGCCCTCCGGGAATACATAGACTTCCTGGTGGACTGCAGAATTCATGGTATCACCTGGGCCAATGATCTCCATTGATACCGGATCAAGGGGAAAGATGGACGACCCGGGATGCTGCTTGCGGTACCGGAACATCCGGGTGTCCAGGTCAACTGCCGTGTCCATGGGTGGCCGGATTTGAGGAACATCGACCGTAATTTCCGGCATTACAATACCCCTGGTATCTTC
Organism: Lewinellaceae bacterium; assembly: GCA_020636135.1. NCBI lineage: Bacteria > Pseudomonadati > Bacteroidota > Saprospiria > Saprospirales > Lewinellaceae > Lewinellaceae bacterium. The sequence continues at coordinate 32,439 of JACJYK010000004.1, read as the reverse complement.
AAGGATCAGGGTGTCATTGGTATGAATGCGTAAGCGAACATTATCCATGGACCAGTCGCGGGCATGGTGGATTTCACCACATTCCTCTGCTTCAATGGACACATTTTCCCAGGCTAGATCGTGGATTGGTTTTTCCGCATAGCCATTGGCGTAGAATGCCTGTTGGGCGCCGGTCACCGTCACATTCGTAATCCGGATATTTCGAAACTCCGGGATGCCGCGTACTTTTGGTTCCACCGGTCTGGTCATCACTTTCCAGTGGGCTGGCCATTCCGTTTCGGGTATTTCCGCAGGTATTTGGGGGTAACTGTATTCCGGATACCAGTTTAGCTCGAAATGGAAAGGACTGTTGACGTGGTCCATGGTGATGTCATGAAACCAGATGTTATCAATGACTCCTCCGCGGACCTGTGCTGACTTAAAGCGGATACCGGTATTGGTTCCTTCAGCTTTCAGACCGTACACTTCAATATTCCTCATCCCTCCGGAAGTCTCGCTCCCGATGGTGAAAAGCCCGTGGCCCGCCCGGGTGATGCAATTGCGGTAAACGATGTTCTCGCTGGGGCGGTTAACCCGCAATCCATCCGCATCGCGTCCGGCCTTGATGCAGAGATTGTCGTCGTTACAGTCGATGTCACAGTTTTCAACCAGGATATCGTTGGAAGAATCTGAATTGATGCCATCCGAACTGGGTCCATAGCCGCCGATGTTGTTCCGGATAACCAGACCATTGACATGAATCCGGGAGCTATAGGTCAATGAGACCGTCCAGAAGCCGGCACGGAGCACATTGAAATCCTGCAAGAGGACATTTTGTGAACCATATACGGCCACCGGGCGGACCCGTTTGCAATCGTAATCGACCGCCCAGCGGATGTTACGTCGGGTATATTCGGTCCACATGCCACCAGTGCGGGGAGGATCTCCCCAAAATTTATCCCACCAGTATTTCCCGTTGCCATCGATAGTCCCTTTTCCGGTGATCCGTACATCGTGTTGTTCGTAGATGTTGATGAGTGCAGCCGGCCAGAGCATTTCAATGCCGGCAATGCGGGTCCGGATGTCCGGATAGAGCTTGTCATCCTGAATGGCTTGAATGGTAACCAGTGAATCCAGATGCAACTCCACATTGGATTTCAGGAAAAGAGCCCCGGACCGGTATAATCCGGGCTTTAAAATCACCTGTCCTCCTCCGGCTGCTGCTGCGGCATCGATGGCGTCCTGTATGGCCTGGGTATTATCCACCAGTGAATCCGGTTGTGCCCCATAGTCATTTGCCGGAAATGCCTGGTCGGGTACGGGTGCAAATCCCGGGTGGTAAAAGATCGCTTCCAGATGCTGAACCAGCGGGCTTTTGTCATCTGACTGATCCACTTGTTGGGTCGAATGACAACTCAGGAATAACAGGAAGGTGAATCCAAATACAGGAAGACAAAGACGTTTCGGTTGCACGTTTCAGTTGTAAGGTATCCTTAAAGTTAGTGCCCCGGGTTTAAAGACCACAGTCTGCCCGTGATTTTTCAATGTTAAGTTGGTTGGACCAAGGGACAGACGGATCGCTTTCAATTGCCTATTTTCGTTCCTATGCAACAATTGAAAAATAAAGTCGTGTGGATCACCGGTGCTTCTTCAGGTATCGGGGAAGCACTTGCTTATGCCTTTGCACAGGAAGGATCCAGGCTGGTGCTTTCTGCCCGCAATGCAGGCAAGCTGGAATTGGTAGCCGGGAAATGCCGCGAGGCCGGAGTTGATGTTCTTGTTGTTCCAATGGATGTCATGGATCTGGACGCGATGGAGGATGCGGTGCGACAGGTGAAGGAAAGGATGATAAGGGTGGATGTGCTGGTCCTGAATGCCGGACGCAGCCAGCGGTCGCTGGCCATTGAAACTCCGGTGTCGATAGACCGCACTTTTATGGAATTGAATTTTTTCAGTCCGGTCGTGCTAACCAAAGCATTATTGCCAGATATGCTGGAGCATGGGGAAGGCCACCTGGTTGCCATCAGCAGCCTGTCGGGTAAATTTGGCGTTCCAAGACGCACCGCCTATTGTGCCTCCAAGCATGCTTTGCAAGGATTTTTTGAAGCGCTCCGTGCTGAATTGGCAGCTACACCGGTAAAAGTAACCATCGTGTCCCCGGGGCGTATCCAGACCGATATTTCCTTGCATGCACTTACCGAGGATGGAACCGAGCATGGTACCATGGATAAGGGTCAGGCCGAAGGGATGCCGGTAGCCCTTTGTGCGTCTAAAATCCTGACAGCCATCAAGAAAAATAAAAAAGACATATTGGTCGGCCGCAAAGAATTGCTGATGTATTACATCCGCAAATGGCTGCCTGCATTGTATTACCGGCTAATTCCCAGGATTCAATGAGGCGGACAATAACGATCATCGTCTGGCTGACGATGTATTTTCCTGTGGCTGCCCAGGGGTACCATTATGAGACTCCGCGGCACTATCGATGTGAGTTTACCGGTCTTCCGGTCACGATCGACGGTCAGGGCGATGACCTGGCCTGGCAAGGGGTGGCCTGGTCTGAACTATTTGTAGACATCGAAGGTGATAGTCGGCCCTTACCCTACCAGAATACCCGTGTCAAAATGGTCTGGGATTCGACCCAACTCTATATTCTGGCCCGGCTTGATGAGACTAATATATGGGCCACGCTTAAAAACCACGATGATATCATCTACCGGGACAATGATTTTGAAGTGTTCATCGACCCGGACCGGGATAGTCACAACTATTTTGAGATCGAGTTCAACGCCTTCAATACCATTTTCGATCTGTTTTTATCGGCTCCGTACCGGGACGGTGGGCCGGTGATCACCGACTGGGATTTTAAACAGATGCGTTCTGCCGTAAAAGTCTACGGGAGCCTGAATAATCCTTCAGACCGGGACAGCTGCTGGTCGGTGGAGATGGCATTGCCACTGGACGGTCTCACCCGCAAAGGCAGACATCCGGATCCAGGAGCTGTCTGGAAGATCAATTTTTCACGGGTGCATCATGAAACCCAGGTTGTTGATGGCCAATATGTCAAACTCAGAACTCCTGAGGGCAAACCAATGCCGGAGCACAACTGGGTTTGGGCCCCTCAGGGGATTGTCAATATGCATTATCCTGAAAAATGGGGCTATCTGCTGTTCGACCGGGGACCGGACAGGGCCCGGATTCCGGAAGATGATGCTGTGATCCAGCACCTTTATTTCCTTTATCACCAACTGCGGGAATATCGTGCAGAACATGGTGTTTTCCCGGATCAATTAGAGAATCAATATCTGGTGAATGGCATGCACTATGCTTGTTCCTTTCTCACCGCGGATTCAGACTACCTGCTTACACTGCACGGTGAACGGAATCGGACCTGGGCAATCCGGGAAGATGGCCGGGTTACCTTCGCTGCACCCTGAAGTTTTGGTCTTTTTCTGGGGCCTGCGGGCCTTATTGAAAAATTTTAATTTTTGTTATCATTGCAGCGAGCCCGGGATGAATCTTAAATCAGCTAACAAATCATGTCAAAACACATTGTAGGGATACAGCAGATCGGCGTCGGTGTTCGCAATGCCAAAGAAGCCTGGAAATGGTACCGGGAGCAATTTGGTATGGATATCAATGTCTTTGAGGATACCGCGGTGGCGACGCTGATGTTGCCCCATACCGATGGCAAAACCTGTGAGCGCTATGCTGCTTTAGCCGTGAATATGGAAGGTGGCGGAGGTTTTGAGATCTGGCAGCACACGGGGTTTGAGTCCCGTCCGCCACATTTTGATGTTCAGTTGGGTGACAGTGGAATATTCATCTGTAAGCTGAAGTGCCGCAATGTGCCGGCAGCCTTTGCCGAACATCACCGGCGTGGTCTTGATATTCTGGGCACCCTGTATTCGGACCCTCAGGATTTGAAACATTACTACGTGAAAGATCCTTACGGAAACATCTTTGAGGTTGTCCACGAAGATTATCACTACAAAGCTCAAAAATCACTGACGGGAGGCGTGGTAGGAGCCGTCATCGGCGTGTCGGATATCGACAAGGCGCTGGAGGTCTATACCGGTATCCTGGAATACGACCAGGTTGTCTACGACAAAACCGGAGTGTTTGAAGACTTTGCCCATCTCCCGGGTGGTGACCAACGTTACCGCAGGGTACTGCTGTACCATTCGGCGATACGGACCGGACCGTTTGCCCGTTTGCTGGGCCCCACACAGATTGAACTGATCCAGCCTCTGGACCGGAAGCCCAAGAAAATTTTTGAAGGTCGTATCTGGGGCGAACTGGGCTACATTCACTTGTGCTTTGACATCCTGGGTATGGAGCACCTGGAAAAGGACTGTGTTGCCAAAGGCTATCCGTTTACCGTCAATAGCGCCGATAGTTTTGACATGGGCGTTGCGGCAGGCCATTTTGCCTACATTGAGGACCCGGACGGTACACTGATCGAATTTGTAGAAACCCACAAGTTGCCTATCATGGAAAAATGGGGCTGGTACATGAATCTCAAAGGCCGGGATCCCAGGAAATCGTTGCCCAACTGGATGATCAATACGATGGCGTGGAAAAGGGTGAAGGATAAATGAAATGGTGAAGGCTGAGTGTTGAACGTTGAAGGTTGAGTGTTGAATGTCAGTAGGTTCAGGATCTGATATTGCGTAATTTTGCAGATCACCAATTGGCTTCATTATGCAACGCAAATCAAAGCTGCCTAAACCCGCGTTCGTGCTTCTTTTCTGCTTGGGACCGGTATTCATTTCCAATGCACAATCATCCCTGCTGCAATCCGGCCCGATGCTGGGTTACTCGGAGATGCGGGAAGTTCTCTTATGGGTACAAACCACAGAACCTGCCGAAGTATTTGTGACCTACTGGGAAAAGGACATCGAACATCCGGATACCTTGATGACCCGGGTAAATCTAACGGATGAAGAGGAAGCCAACACCGTCAAACTGATTGCCGATCAGGTCATGCCTGGAAAGCATTATCAGTACCAGTTGTACATTAATGGAGAGCCGGTAACCCTGAATTATCCTACCGAATTTCAGTCCCAGCCCATCTGGAAATGGCGGCATGACCCGCCGGATTTTACCATGGTCACCGGTAGCTGTGCCTACATCAACGAGCCGGAATTTGACCGGCCGGGCACCCCTTATGGAAGCCATTATGAGATCTTTCAGGCCATTTATCAGCAACATCCGGACATGATGCTGTGGTTGGGGGACAATACATATCTGCGGGAAGCCGACTGGTTTACGGCTACCGGATACTGGCACCGGTATACCCACACGAGATCCATCCCTGAACTTCAGCCCTTACTGGCTTCCACCCATCATTATGCCATTTGGGACGACCACGATTACGGCCCGAACGACTCGGACCGGAGCTGGGTACACAAAGAGCGTGCTCATCAGGTATTTCAGGCTTTCTGGGGCAACCCGACATACGGAATACCCGGACTGGAAGGCGGCATTACCACCATGTTTCAGTTTCACGATGTAGATTTTTTCCTGCTGGATGATCGCTGGTTCCGCTCTCCGGATAAACGCAAATACGGTGACCGGACCATGCTGGGAAAGAAGCAACTGGAATGGTTGTTAGACGCACTGTCGACCAGTGAAGCGACCTTTAAAATCGTGGCAACAGGCAATATGGTGCTGAGTACGGCAGCTGTGGCAGAAAATTACAGCATCTATCCGGAAGAACAGGCCTACCTGATCGAACAGCTGGAAAAGGAACACATTCCCGGCGTGGTATTCCTAACCGGAGACCGGCATTATACCGAGCTAAGTAAATATTCCGGTAAAAATGGTTATGTCTTGTATGACCTGACCTGCTCGCCCTTTACCTCAGGGGTTAATACGAGCGGAGACAAGGAAAACAATGCCTGGCTCGTGCCCGGGACCGTCGTGATGGAGCATAATTTTGCCCGCATACATTTTTCGGGCCCGGAAAAAGAGCGGGTGATGACCATAGCTGTTTTCAATGCCGCCGGCGAAAAAAAGTGGGAGCGGGAGATCCGGGCCAGTGAATGGAAATGATCCCACATCCTACTCCCGGCCCAGGCAACCAGTAAGGATGAAAAGAATTGCTGTTCGCTCATGAGATCGGACCCGCTAACTATTAATCGCTTCCTGGTTTAACCAGGCTTCCTCTTTTTCCATCTCCAGAATAATATTCACAATAAGCGCCGTCCAACCGGTCTGGTGGGAAGCACCCAGGCCCTGGCCGGTATCCCCGTGAAAGAACTCGTAGAATAAATGCAATCCTTTAAAGTGCGGGTCGGCTGCAAAGTGGTGTTCCTGATCGTCGTTGTGATAGGTGAATTTATTTTCTTCATCGATCTCAAAAAGCCGTAACAACCTTTTGCTGATCTCCAGGGCGATCTGTCTCAGGTTTAGTTTTATGCCAGACCCAGTGGGAAACTCATAAACATAGCTGGGACCATAATAGGTATAATATTCCCGTAAGGACTGGATGATCAGGTAGTTGAGTGGCAACCAGATGGGACCTCTCCAGTTCGAATTACCTCCGAACATATTGGTTGAACTTTCCCCCGGTTCGTAGTGGATGGAATGTTTCCCATGATGTTCAAAAACAAATGGGTGATCCTTGTGATATTTTGAAAGAGATCGGATTCCATAGTCGGAGAGAAACTCCTCCTCATCAAGCAGTCTTTTTAACAAGTGCTCCAGCCGGAAGCCCCGCATGATGGAGAAGAGGTAGAATCCGTCATCGTTATCTTCTTCAATGCGGGATATCAGGGACGCCAGATCCGGCCGGGTGCGGATGATGGTAATGGCCCGGCTATTGAATTCATCCAGGTTCTTAAACAAGTCCTTATGCATGACCTCAACTGCAAAGAGTGGGATAATACCTACCAGGGACCGTACCCGCATGCGTTCATTGGTCCCGTTGTCCAGTTGGACGACATCGTAATAAAAGGCATCTTCATCATCCCACAGGGAAATGTCCTTCTTGCCGATGTGGTGCATGGCCCAGGCGATATTGAGAAAATGGCGAAAGAATTTGGCAGCGGATTCTTCGTAGGAGGCATTGTACTGGGCCAGTTCCAGGGACATACGCAGCATGTTTAAGGCGAAAAGAGCCATCCAGCTGGTGGCATCGGCCTGCTGCAGTTTTTTAATGCCCGGAGGCATGTGATTGCGGTCAAAGACCCCGATGTTGTCCAGGCCCAGGAAGCCTCCTTCAAAGAGATCGATGCCATTGACATCCTTTTGATTAACCCACCAGGTAAAGTTGATCAGTAATTTCTGAAAGGCACGCTCCAGGTAATCCAGGTCGGGATGATTGTTGAGTTGTTTGTCCCTGATGTAAACCTGCCATACCGCCCAGGAATGGACAGGTGGATTCACATCGCTGAAATTCCATTCGTAGGCCGGTATCTGACCGTTAGGGTGCATGTAGTACTCGCGCAGGATGAGGAGGAGCTGTTCTTTGGCGAAGTCGATATCGATGGTCGAAAAGGCCACGGTGTGAAAGGCAAGGTCCCAGGCCGCATACCACGGATATTCCCATTTGTCGGGCATTGATATGACGTTGCGGTTGGTCAGGTGCTGCCAGTCAAAATTGCGCAGGTGATTCCGTTCGGGTAGTTTCTTGGAACCGGGTTCTCCGAACAGCCACTGGAAGACATCCAGGTAGTAAAATTGTTTCGACCAGAGCAGGCCGGCATAAGCCTGCCGGATCAATTCAGTCCGCTGCAAAGACAGTGTGGATGGCAAAAGGTTATGGTAAAAATTTTCAGCTTCTGACAGTCGGGTGGCAAAGATGGATTCGAAATGTTGCCAGGGTTCTTCCAGCGGTTTCTTACTTAGCCGGATCCGCACCGTGTAGGATTTATTACCCGGAATTTGAGCTTTGATCCATACCGCTGCTTTGGTGCCTCGCAGGTCCGGATTGACGGTGTCCAGTCCGTACACGACATGATCGTGAATCCCGTCTTTGGAGTAGGTATGGTCGGCCGGAGTCTGGAAAAGTCGTTCGGTATTGGTTTCGTTATCGCAGAACAACTGGGTTCCCTCTTCATGATATAGCCAATACCCTCCATCACGGATGGACTGGGCCTGAATATGTTTTGGGCCAGCCGATCGTATCTTGGGTGGATTGTATTTGGCATTGTGTTTCCAGTAGTTACGGAACCAGAGGTGGGGCAGGATGTGAAGCAGTGCTGAGCGGCGCGACCGGTTATGCACGGTGATTTTTAACAGGATGTCTTCGGGACCGCCTTTGGCATATTCGATGAAGCAATCATAATAACGCTGATGGTTGAAGACTCCCGTGTCCAATACTTCAAATTCAGGTTGGGCCCGGCTGCGCTGGTTTTTCTCGATCAAATCCTGGTAGGGATAAGTTTGAATAGGGTATTTATACAAAAACCTGCAGTAGGAATACGTGGGAGTCGCGGCCAGGTGGAAATACAATTCCTTGACGTCCTCACCGTGGTTGCCCTGCCAATTGGTAAGTCCAAAAAGCCTTTCTTTCAGGATGGGATCCCTGCCATTCCAGAATACCGGTGCCAGACATAGTATCTGGCGGTCGTTACTGAAACCGGCAATACCATCTTCGCCCCACCGGTAGGCATAGCTGCGGGCCCGGTCGTGATTGATGTACTCCCAGACGGATCCGTTTTCACTGTAATCCTCCCTTACGGTGGCCCATTGCCGGTCGGCCACATAAGGCCCCCATTTCTTCCATTCTTCTCCGTGCCGCGCTGCGAATAAACGCTGCTGTTCCGCATGGATGTGCTCCATAGCTTACGATTGTACTCTGGTAAGGACTTTTTTAGCTGATGAAGATCAAAGGTACGTATCCGAATGTATTTTTTGGGGAGGACTACCATTTGAACTTTTTTAATCCGCTCAATAATCTGATGGACGCCAGAGCCCTCAGGTCTCCGGTGGTGGTGATGTATGTCATTGGTATCGTGATGATTATTCAGGAAAATAGCCTTGTTTGTCTCTTTAAAGTGAAAGTCATGAAACGAATGTCAGTGGTCTACCTGCTTTTCTTTATTGTGACCTGGCTGGCATGTTCCGGATCACGTGAGTTGGTACCGACCAGAGCGCGCCAGGTTAAGACCACTCAGGTCATTGGCTACCATGCGCCGGTGGAGATGACCATTGCCTGGTACCCTTATCAGGAGCTTGAGTTCAAGCAGAAGAAGGATCGCAACTGGGTCATTTTCAGCGATACGACCCAGTACCGGGGCGGGCTGATCCCGATGATCCTGGTGACCTACCCGGAGTCCCGGGACTCCCTATGGTTGGATATGCATATTGACACCCGCTTATTGGGTAATCTGATCAAGCATACCCTGATGACGCAGGAACCCATCCAGCGGCCTTTCGGGCAATATTTGGACCAGGCATCCTGTACCAAGTGCCATCCTGAGGATGTCAAAGTCAACTTCAACTGATCGGGTAAGGATACATCATAGTTGACTCATTTTCGATCCGGCAGCATGTGTATTTCACACATAAATTCTAATTTAGGTGAAACGAATGCACATGCGCCTCCTGTTGATTCTCCCTTTTTTTCTGGCAATTACCGGCTTTACCTTTGGGCAGGAGCCGCTCATTTTTCAAAATGCCACGCCGGTGGAACCCAGCCGGTATGAAAAGATTGATGGGGATCCCATGCTTTTCAAAGACTGGCAGAACGGCAGGATCATTGGCAAGGGAGGCACCATATTCCTGGACCTTACCCTGAATTACAACGGATACTCCCATGGCTTTGAAGTGAAGCAGGGTGATCATTACATCGAACTCGACGAAAGCCAGTGTCTGATGGTGGAGGTTTTTCAGGGTAAGGATACGATGCGTTTTGTCACAGAATTGCTTCCGCCGGTTCAGGGCCAATGGGTTGAGCAGATTTACGTGGGCAACGGCATCTATTGCGTGAAACACTTTAAAGTGGAGGTCAGTACACAGGTAGTACAGAATGTGGGTAACAAAGTGGAGTTTAAGCGATTTAACCCCATTTCCCACTATTTCTTCCTGGTGGATGGAGAAATGAAAGAATTCAGGCCCAGGCGCAAAGTTGTGCTGAAGATGCTGGGTGACTCAAAAGATATTGAGAAGTACGTCGATGACCATGCCATCGATGTCGAGACAGATGCAGGACTGAAGCAAGCGCTTGCCTACTATGGTCAGACCAAACAATAAGAAAGCGTTCCGGTAGCTGGCAATACTGTCAAATTGAGGTTGATAGCCTGCCGGCCAGGGCGGCATTTCAATTCCCCGGTAACCTTAACCCTTACCTTCGATATCGAATACCAGCACTTTGCTCCACAGGTGCCCGCATTCAGCAATGAATTTTTTATGCAAGGGATCCACCTGGTATTCATTCTGATCTTCGACCGAATCAAAATACATGAGCTCGGAGGCAGACCAGCTGCTGTCTATGACATCCCGCTCTTCGGTTGCAGCGGGCACCCCTACATGCAACTCCCGGACGGTCGAGATGGCAGCCAGTGCTTTGATGCCCTTGAGGAGCTGATCCAGGTCAGACTGGGAGTCAGGATTCTTTAACCAGAAAAATACGTGATGGATAATGGTAGGCTTTGCGCTCATGTTTAAGGATTTATCGGTCGCGAAAGTTAACCATTGTGAACGGATTAGCCGCCGGTGGGCGGTGAAAAAGTAGTTTACAAAGCTGAAAAGTGGAGGGAAAGCTGGTTGGAAACGGCTGGCTTGTTTCTTCCAACGCGTGGATACCTTCCGCAGGAGGGGTGAAATATGTAAAAGTTCCCGCCTAATAGCAAAGTTTAGCTCAATAATGCTCCCAAAGTTTAAAATTTACGCCCGTTAACATAATATTATTAAGAAGATATTAAATAATTAAAAAAGATTGATAAATTTCCCGTGGATTTGCAATAACATAATAAACAGGCCTTGGTTTACACCTTCTTATTAAGCCAGCTGCCTAAAACACTTCTTTATTTCACCTAAATCTCATTGGAAATGAAAAAATCTTGTCTACTCTTTTTTGCTACCCTCCTGGTGGCAACTTTGATGGGGCAGAACATCCAGGGGGTGGTTACATCGGACACCGGTGAACCGCTCATTGGGGTTTCTATCCTCGAGAAGGGGACTTCTAACGGTACCATTACCGATATCGACGGGTCCTACCAACTCAAACTGAATGATGCCGGGGCTACCCTGGTCTTCTCGTACACCGGCTTCCAGACGCAGGAAATCGCCGTCAATGGTCAGACCCAGATCGACGTGGTCCTGATCACCGGAGCCATGCTGGATGAAGTGGTGGTCACCGGACTGGGTATTACCCGTGAGCGTAAAGCGTTGGGGTATGCTGCCAGTACGATTGATGCCAGGGAATTGGAAATGACACCCATCACCAATTTTGCGACCGCTCTGTACGGCAAGGCGCCGGGAGTATCGATACGTACCACCCCCGGTGGTGCCACCAGTGGTTCGAACATCAACGTAAGGGGCTTCTCGTCAATCACCGGAAACACCCAGCCACTCATCGTGCTGGATGGCGTTCCGATCCGTAACGGTGAATACAACAACACCAATTACTGGGGTGATCAGCGCATCCGGGGAAATGGTCTTACCGACATCAACATGGATGACATCGAAAACATATCCGTGCTGAAAGGTGCTTCTGCTGCTGCCCTCTACGGTTCAGAAGCTGTCAACGGTGTGATCCTGCTGACCTCCAAGAAAGGAAAGGGATTTGGTGTTGAATTCAATGCCAGTTACAGCGCCGATCGCATCGCCTACCTGCCGCGTTACCAGAACATCCGCGGTCCGGGTTATTTTACGAATCTCGCCGATGCCGGCCAGGATGAAGAAGGCTTCATTTATTACGACGTCAATAAGGATGGGACTCCGGACACCCGGGGTTTGGTTAATACCAGTGTCAATTTCGGTCCATTATTTGACGGCCAGCCGATCATGGCCTGGGATGGGGTGATCCGGCCATATGTAGCATCCAATGCCAGTTATGCCGATCTTTTCCAGAATGCCCACAGTTCGGATATCAACCTGGCTGTCACCAATGCCAACGACCGGTCCTCGATTCGTTTCTCCTTTACCCGCCAGGATAATCAGATGATTTCATTCGGATCGAAAAACCAGCGGAACATTGCAAACCTGACAACCAGCTTTAATACCAGTAAGCGACTGAACACCATTCTGAACGTCAAGTACATCAACCAGTATACGAAGGACCGCCCCTACAAGGTGGACCGGCTGATCAACAATTTTACCGGCATGATGAACACCTTTGAAGCGGCAGACTGGTACTTCAATAAGTACAAGACCAGTCTGGGATACAAATTCCGTACCGGCACCCAGGCCAGCCTTACGCCGGATGAAAACATCATCTACAACGGATTTAAAGGTGACATTGCCGATTACGTCTGGCGTGTCAATGAGCAGCATTCGGACGAATACAGCAACCGGGTGATCGCCAACATCCAGCAAAGCTGGGAAATCATGGATGGATTGAAACTGCGCGGTATTATTGGTACCGACCTCACTACCCTGGATATCCAGAACCGTAACTCTACGGAACAGCCCAGCGCTTTGTATGCGAATCCGGGTGGCGGATTTTCCCTGAGCAATGAGGTGAATACCCTGGTTTACGGTGATGTGTTGTTGTCTTATGACATCAGCCTGACCCCGGACCTGGATCTGGGTTTGAAAGCCGGCTACAATGCACGCAAGGAAGATTATACGCTGGTCAACCGCAGTACTGCAGGCGGACTGAGCCCGGAGAATTTCTTTGACATCTCTGCTTCGATCAATACTCCGGGTGGATCCAATTACCGGACATCCCGGGTGTTGGACGCCATGCTCGGTATTGCCAGTCTGAGTTACAAGGACTTCATTTACCTGGAAGGTACCATACGTCGTGACCGGACCTCTACGATCTCACCCAATAACAACTCCTTTATATATCCATCGGTCAATGCCAGTTTCCTGCTGGATGAGGCTTTTGAATTGCCGGAAGCAATCCGGTTGGCAAAATTACGTGCATCTTATGGAATCGTAGGTAATTATCCAGATATCTACCGGGCAAACATCGCCTACAATCAGAACACCCTGGGTGTTCAATACGAAGGTGGACGCCCCATCCTGTATTCTTACATCAGCAATGCTTTTGGTAACGACCTGATCCGTCCGGAGCAGAAGCGTGAGTTTGAGATCGGCCTGGAAGGCAATATCTGGGGACGTTTGCGTGCCGATTTCAGTTTTTACAATGGCCGCATCGTGGATCAGATCCTGCCGGTCGACCTGCCCAGATCATCGGGGGCGCGGACCGTACTGACCAACATCGGAACCTTGCGTAACAAGGGTGTTGAGATCCAGCTGGGCGGAGACGTGGTCATTAATAAAGATTTCTACTGGAATGCAACTGTTAATTATGCACGGAACGTGAACGTTGTGGAAAAACTGGCCAATGGAGCCACGGAGTTATTGCACGCTGACTTTGATGGTAATGCCGCTCAGATCCGTTCTGTGGTCGGACAACCGATGGGTGACATCTATGCACACCCAATCGCCACCAACGACAAAGGTGAAAAGATCGTTGCGCCCAACGGTCTGTATCAACTGGACGGGAATACCTGGGAAAAATATGGCAATGCATTACCTGATTTCGAAGGCGGTATCATCAACTCACTGGGGTATCGCGGATTCACCCTGGATATCGTTGCCGACTTTAGCGTGGGTGGTTCGATCATGCCGACCGGCATCTACTGGCTGACCAGCCGGGGTTTGACGCAAGAGAGTTTGAATTACATGGACGCTGAGCACGGCGGTCTCCGTTACTATGTGGATGCCAATGGTCAGGGTATCCAGACGACAGCCGATCGCGGACCCAATGGTGAGCAGGTATTTAACGACGGTATTCTCCTGGAGGGCGTTGCCCTTTCGGGTGAAACCAATACCAATGTGATCTCACAGGCTGTTTATTACAACGGTACCTACAACTGGGGAGGGCCTCAGTACGGCAATTCGCGTTATGAGTTGTATATCAATAAAAACAATTGGTTTAAAGTTCGCGAACTCGCACTTGGATACAATATTCCCGAAGCAATATCGGCAAAAGCCGGTATGAGAAATGCCAGAATCTCCGTATTTGGACGTAACCTGTTCTTCATTTACCGCAGCATCAAAGATCTGGATCCGGAACAAACTACTGCCGGTTCACGCTGGTATCAGAATGTAAACAACGCAGGTAATAACCCATCATTCCGCACCTTCGGCGTGGAGTTACGTACAAAATTTTAATCACGACTATAAAAGACCAAAAATGAAATCCATCATAATAAATAGCATCCTGGTCGTTTTGGTGTTGCTCTCGGCCTGCCAGAAAGCGGATTTTGCCGATGCCTATCCGGATCCCTCCAAAGTGGCTACAACATCGATCGAACGGCAATTTACCGGGATATTAAATGCCGGCGTGGACTACGTCGTGCCCAACTACCGCAATTACTTTGTGACCCTTCGGATCACCCTGAATCCGTGGACCCAGTCGATCGGCTGGATCAATACCCCTAATCAGTATGTGCCGGGATCTTCCGGTGTAGAGGACGTTTGGTTCAATTATTATGACGTTCTGGCTCAATACCGCGAGTTCCAGAAAGTTTGGAACGCCACGGATGCCACCAAGCAGGAAGATCTGAAGATCTTCAACATGGCTGCCGCCATATTCCTTTACGGGGAGACCGAACGCATGGTTGACCTTTTCGGAGAAATACCATTCTTTGATGCCGGTCTGCTGAGTACCAACAATGGTGATTACAACAATTCGTATGCACCATTTGATCAGGGTGATGCGATCTATGCTTTCATGCTGGATGAACTGAAATCCATTGCCGATCAGATGAAGACGCTTTCCGTTGGAACCGGATTCCAGGCATCCTTCAAAGCACAGGACATCATCAATAATGGCAACCTGGATTTGTGGAGACGGTATGCCAATTCACTGCGCTTGCGGATGCTGACCCGTGTATCGGCCAGCTCGGAATTCAGTTCACGCGCCGGTTCGGAAATCGCAGAGATCATCGGTAACCCAACCGATTATCCGGTCGTTGAGAATAATGGCCAAAACATCATGATCGATGTGTATGACATCAATACCCCCATCAATTCCAAGGGTTTCCAGCAAGGGATCAATTCCAGCGGATGGGATGGCGACGACGCTCCTCAGAAAATGATCAACTTCCTCAAAGACTCTCAGGATCCGCGGTTGCGCATTCTTTTTGAGCCGGGTACGGAAGCAGGTGGCGAGTACGTGGGCCTGGATCCGCTATTGACTGGTAACGAACAGCAAGCCCTGGTCAATGGAGGTCAGATCGCCTACTACAACCGGACGACCACCAGCCAAAACCAGTATTTCCCCGGTGTGATCATCAATGCCGCTGAGGTCAGCTTCCTGAAAGCGGAATATTATGTAAAGGGTGGTAATGATGCCTTGGCGCAGGCTGCCTACGAAACCGGAATTCGTCAGTCCATCGAATTCTATATGTCGGTGAATGCAGGCAGTGACGATCAGGTAGCAGCAGCAGCACCTCCGACGGAGGAGGAGATTACAGCTACACTGGCTTCCGATCCGGTCAACTGGAGCAATGCAACAACCAGCGATGCCAGGATGGCCCTGATCGCTTACCAGAAATGGGTCCATTTCAACATCATCCAGCCTTACCAGAACTGGGCTGAACTCAGACGTCTTGACGTGCCCCAGCTGCAGTTTTGGGTAGATAATTCCAGCACCCAGACCAATCCACCGGTGCGTTGGAGCATCCCTGGCAATGAGATAACCTACAATGCGGCTAATTATCAGGCCATCTCAGGTACTGATAAACTGGACCGCAAGCTGTTTTGGGATGTGAAATAAGTTACCTGAAGGAGTAACAAAATTGGAGTCGGGTGCTTATTTTGGATAAATGGGCACCCGACTTTATTTATGAGAAGCAGTCCTGAACACGTCAAATTTAAGGCTGGGAAGATCCGGGTAGCGGATCGCCATTTGGCAGTGGTGATCCCCGGAATCCTGCTGCTGGTGTTTTTACAATGTGGTCACGACCCTTCGGTGCAAAACCAGGCTGAAAATGATCCATCCGTTTTACCGGTGACCTTGCCTGAGAATGGTGAGGCTTTGGCCCACAAATATTGTCAGACCTGCCATTTATTTCCTGAACCAGCCCTCCTGGATCGCAAAACCTGGGTGGAAAATGTACTTCCCAATATGGGATCCCGCCTGGGAATCCGCACCGCGGGGTATGATCCGGTGAAGGAGGCGGACCCGGACGAAAGATCATTTCTCAGGCAGCTCAATGTCTACCCGGATAAGCCTCTGATCACTAAAGCGGAATGGCTGTCCATGGTCGAATATTACCACCAGGAAGCGCCTCAGAAACTTCCTGTCCCGGGCACAACTACAACTATTTCCAGCGTGCCGGCCCCTTTCGCAGCCAGTGAAATAAAGATCGGAGAGAAGGAAGTTCCACAGGTCACTTTGCTGAAATACGATCCGGATGGAAGACGATTGTATGTCGGGGACCATCTGGAATTATATGCATTGGATCAGAAGCTAAACATCAAATCTTCCTGGCAATTGCAGACACCTGCAGTGGACATGGCACATGCATTAGAGTCCCTTTTTGTGCTGGGCATTGGAACTTTCAGTCCCTCGGATAAACAGGAAGGTGTCTTTTTTCCGCTGCTGTCGGCAGATCCTGTTTTGGCCCGGAACATGATCATCGAACACTTGCCCAGGCCGGTCCAGTTTGCCATTGGCGATGTGAACGGAGATGGGCGATCCGATGTGGTTGTTTGCGGATTTGGCAATCATCAGGGCAAGCTGGCCTGGTATGACGGGGGATCAGCTTCCGCAGAACATGTATTAACCACATTGCCCGGCGCCCGGAAAGCGGTCATCCAGGATCTGGATGGTGATGGGAAACCCGAGATCATAGCGCTCATGGCCCAGGCCTGGGAGAAATTGTCCATTTATCACCATCAGGGTGGGGGCGTATTTAAAGAAGAAACGGCTTTGAGTTTTCCACCGGTGTACGGTGTAAGTTACTTTGAATTGGCTGACTTTAACCGCGACGGGCATCCTGACGTACTGCTGACGAACGGTGACAATTGGGATTATTCTCCGATTGACAAGCCCTACCATGGCATCCGGATTTTTATGAATGACGGTCAAAATCGCTTTAAAGAATCCTATTTCTTTCCCATGTATGGATGCAGTGAGGCGCGTGCCTTGGATTTTGACCAGGACGGGGACCTGGATCTGGTAGCCATAGCATTTTACAACAATTTAACGACGGTGAGTGCGCGGAGCTTTGTGTATTTGGAGAATACCGGAAATCAACATTTTGTAGGTCATTACATGCCGGAAGCGGCAGACGGGCGATGGCTGACCATGGATGTCGGGGACTTCAACCAGGATGGCTATACCGATGTGTTTTTAGGCTCCTATTTTCACAATCTGGCCGAATTGACGAAGTCTCTGCAAACCGGAATCACAAGTTTTCCCCAAATCATGATGCTGACATTCCGGAAATAGCAACCATCACACATTCATGCCTACGATGAATGGATTAAATGCCTTGGAAATGATCAGCACCGGGCTGCCCACCTGCAAATTCTGCAGGTCGCCGGAGGTGGCCAAAACGTTCACAACCTCGGAACCCACCAGCACATCTACGAGAAATAAAACCCCGGAAGGCCGGATCTGGACAATGGTGCCCTGCGCCCGGTAGCGTCCGCTGACAGTTTCGGAAGAAAAGAGCTCCGCCGGACTGCCTTGACGGATCAATCTTCCCTCTTCGATCACACATACCTGCTGCGCCAGTTTGAACAGCTCCGGCAGGTCGTGTGAAACCAGAAAAATGGTCAGGTTATAGGTGTCCTTAAGACGGATCAGGTAATCCTGCAATGTCTGCCGCATGGAGGCATCCAGCGCAGCCAGTGGCTCATCAAGCAGCAGGATGCGGGGTTTGCGAACGATCGCTCTGGCGAGGGCGACCCGCTGTTGCTGTCCCCCGGACAATTGTCTGGGAAAACGACCGGCCAGAGAATGCAGATCCATCATCTGCATCAGTTCATCGATGATGCGGGGTGAGTCCTCCTTAGGTAAGCCAAAGAGCAGGTTCTCCTTTACCCTGAGGTGAGGGAAGAGTGCATAATCCTGAAATACAAATCCTACCGACCGGTGCTGAGGAGAGGTGTTTTGCCCGTTATTGCTGTCAAACCACACTCTGTCATCGACTTGCAGGTGGCCTTCATCCGGAGTCATCAGGCCGGCGATCATCCGCAGGATGGAAGTCTTGCCGGATCCGGATGGACCGAAAAGTCCGGTGATGGTGCCCGGAAGGGCCAGGCACTGAACGTCAAGCTCCATGATGCCCTGGGCTGAATGCAGTTTTTTCCTGAAATGCCAACGGATCATCGGTTCCAGGTATTAAAGCTCCGGCCGTTTATCCAGGATACCAGCCAGACGATCAGGAATGTTATGATGAGCAGGACCAGGGCATATCCATTGGCTGCCCGGTAGTTCAGGGTTTCCACTGCCTCAAAGATGGCTACGGATGCGACGCGGGTACGGCCGGGTATATTGCCGCCGATCATCAGGATCACTCCAAATTCGCCGATGGTGTGGGCGAAACTGAGAACGGTACCGGTAAGGATGGCCGGCCGTATGTTGGGAATAAGGATCCTGCGCAGGATCACCCACCGGGACTTCCCCAGCGTAAGCCCTGCTTCGGTCAGCGAGTGGGGCAATGATTGCAGAGCTGCCTGGATGGGCTGGACCATAAAGGGGAGGCTGTAGATCATCGAGGCGATGACCAGGCCCCCAAAGGAGAAGACCAGCCGGATAGCCAGCCATTTCTCCATCCAGGCCCCAAAAAAGTAATTTGGGCTGAAGGCAACCAGCATGTAAAAACCCAGTACCGTGGGTGGCAAAACCAGGGGCATGCTGATCAGGGTCTCCAGAAAAGGCTTCCATCGACTGCGCAGGTTAGCCAGCAGGTACGCCAAAGGTATTCCGGCTAATAGCAGGATCACCGTAGTGATTCCAGCCAGTTCAAGCGATAATACGATCGGTTGCCAGTCCATCAGGATTCCAGTATAAGTTCATTTGCTCGTATCCAGGCCGTCAGTTCATCGCCCGGTGTAACTCCAAAGTCATCCATCACAGCAGTCGGCACAATGGCGGTTAGATCGTGACTTTGGTGTTGCAGGGTAACCTGGCTCAGCAACTCACCTCGTCGCACCTGCTTTACCTTGCATGACAATTTATTTTGGATGCCAATTTCTACCTTTTCGTCCCTGCTCAGGGTAACCGCCGATTCTTTAAACAGGACATGGACTTCGCGGCCGGGGTCCAGTAATCTTCTGGCGGATGCACTATCAATCAAGAGGACATGCCATGCGGTATCGGCAAGCGACACCCGCACCTGTAGCAGGTGATCTTCTTGCAGGTAATCGACAATGGTGGCATTCAATTTATTCATCTCCGACCGGTAAATATCCGTATTTCCGGAATATTTCCTGTACCGGTTGCGAAGTTAGGTAGGACAGAAACCGCGCCGCATCCGGGTGGGGAGCGCCATTATGGAGTACTATGACCGCACCCTGGTCAATGGGTTGGTACAGGGAATCCGGTATCGTATACCAGCTTGCGGACGACGGCAAAGCATTCGAGAAGCGGTAGGATCCGGCGGTGAAACCCAGTTCAGCGGCGCCACTTTGGATGAACTGGGTCGCCTGACCTACGCTTTCACCATAGACCAATTTGCTGCCGGCCTGTTCGAGGAGGTGACTATTCCGGAGGCATTCCAGGGCCGCTCTGCCGTAGGGGGCCACTTCCGGATTGGCCAGGGCTACATGACGAATATCCTGATCCAATACCCGGGACAGACCCGGCACGGGGTTCCCGGAAACACTGCAAAGAACCAACTGCCCTCTGGTATAAATCACGGGAAGAGCAGTGGTAACACCTGCAGTCGCCAGTTGCTGCGGGTAACTCATATCTGCCGATAAAAAGACATCGTACGGAGCGCCATGCAAAATCTGAGCGGTGATCTTACCGGATGCATTCAGAATGAGCTGGGATTCATTGCCATTGACCGAATCAAACTGGTTGATCAGGAATTCCATGACCGGCTGCAGATTTGCCGCGGCAGCTATGGTTAACGGTTTTTCAGAAGGCATTTGGCACGATTGCATCCAGCATATTACTCCCGTGAGCAGGATGGCAATCCAGGTTTTACGTAAGAATCCGGTCATTGTTCTTTGCCGCGATGTACTGACAGGTAGATCCAGCAAGCCAGATCCTCGGCCGGGACGGTGGTATGGATCTCTACATCATGTCCGTAGGCACGATTTAGATTTGGTTCATTATTCCAGATTAGTTCCCATTCGGCCAGCAGCGCTTGTGGCATGTGACCCTGTACTGCACGGGGCAGGTACGCGCCGGCAGGAACCTCGAGGCTCAACAGGTTTTCCGGCAGGCCCGATGGGTCCTTTACCGGACACCCAATGAATGCGGTATAAAAATCGCGGTGGTCGGAAGCATAATCGTGGTAAACCACCCAGATCTCATCATTGATCCGCTGGGGTACCTGTTGCTGGATCTGTTGTTCGTAAAAAGCCTTCCACAGTACACCCAGATCCTTCAAGGATTGTCCATTCCGGTTGATGGTGCGCACCTGAATGCCTGCAAGCAATGCCTTGGGTCTTTCAATTGATTTCATGACGACAAGATACGAATATTGGCGGGGAGGACCAGCAGTTGCGGGTATTGGTGGAAAAGATTGGCCACCTCTAAATGCTCGCTTGGCCAGGAAGGTTTATTCAGTCATGAACACCGAATGATTCATTGTAAAACAAATCTCATCCGCCGTTCCACGGTTAGGGTATCAGAGGTGACCTTTCAAGTTAAAACGCAAACCGGACAGGATTCACCTTTCCTGCCATCCGCAGGAGCCGTTGTGAGGATCCCTGTCCTGAAAGTAAGACTGGCTGATGCGGAGAGGTCACCTGTATCCATGGTGTTTTTCCAGCGAGACTGCTTTCCGTAAAAAAACGGCCTGAGCAGAGGCTCCACTCAGGCCAAAATAGACTGTATTCACGATGTTCTATGGTAGATGACGAATGGCATCATTATCCATCCAATCAACCTGCTTTCTGTAGAAAGGACAAGGACATCTGAACAGGTCACTAGGAGCGGGATATTTTTTTTAATGCCGGCAGGGTGTAGATGAGGGTGATGCGGCCGATACCATATTGCGTGTGGTCGCCTTTCCAGTAAATGTCACGGAATTCACCGGCGAGCTCGGCTTTGAATCCGGCTTTGAATTTGTAACCTAAACCTGCATAGTACCGGTATTCCTGTCCGTAAAACCGGTCAAAGTGTGGCGCGATGGACCAGAGCCCCTCCACATAGGTATTCAGATACAATGGCTTTTGTTCTTTACCGATTGCCAAAGGAAAGACCGGATTGATACGATAACGCGGACGATAAGAGTAGTCGTAGTCTTCCCGGTAGGCATTCTGGATCCACCGTTCTTCCCACCACATCCGGTGTGTCACTTTCCATTTCCACACTGGTTGGCTGGCAACGGCAAAAACGTAAGTTCGCCATTCATGACGGGCAGTCAATTCGAAGGGATTGTAGGTTCTCAGGGTCGCACCAATTCCAGCTTTAAGCCAGGTGTTCACACTCCGGCCACCTTCCAGATGGCCTTCCCAAAGCAGGATATCGGTGTAGGCATGGAGGTGCTCCAGGTTTTCCGGAATGGTCAGGTGGCGGGAAGCGCCAAATGTCATGCCGGTGACAAACCAATGGTCATCGATGGGTAGTGTCACGATGGCTCCGGGGAGGCTGGCTCCATAACGACTGATTTGTCCGGAAAGCGGTTGCGCAAAAAAGGTTATTCCGATGATCAGCAGGGTCCACAGGGTGCTGCGGGGTGATGTATTTTCAGGCAGGATCATGATTCCAAAAAATTTATCCGGAGACGAAAATACCCTGATGTGAGGGAGAGGCAGAGAACCTGGATAAGGCAATTTTATGATTTAAGTCATAAAATTTTGGGCCCATCAAAAGTTGCCTGTCTGAGCGCAAAAGCCAATTTATTGTTGGCATGATCAGCACGGGGCAAGCAATAATATGTTTGATATTAATGATTTAATCATTGCGATTATTTATCATGTGAAAAATACCCAAAATGGATATTGATCAAGTGGCGTATTATTGTGTTGTCTTAACCAAATGGTTAAACTAAATGGATAAACCAAATAGTCAAGAACAGGTAGATACTGAAGCCCGTATCCTTGAAGCAGCCAGAAAGGTCTTTTTCAAGCAAGGTATGGCCGGTGCGCGCATGCAGGACATCGCTAACCAGGCGGGGGTTAACAAGGCTCTCCTGCACTATTACTTCCGCAGCAAGGACAAACTATTCCAGACCATCTTTATCCAGGCCTTCCAAACCATGCTCGCTTCTTTTAAAGAGATACTCGCATCTCCTCTGACAATCACGGAGAAACTGGAGTCTTTCATCCACATTTACATCTCCAACATGCGTCAAAATCCCTACCTGCCACTGTTTATCATCAATGAAATCAATAAAGACCCGGAGAGCTTCCCCAGTCAGCTGATACCCCAGCAGCACCGGGTTGACCTCCGTCAATTATTCAATCAGGCACAGAAGGAGATTGAAGAAGGCAGGATCGCTCCATTCAAGCCTTTGCACCTGATCATGAATGTGCTGAGTATGAGCATTTTTACGTTTGTAGCCAAGCCGATGATGATCCATATGCTTGGCATCAATGAATCACAGTATGAATCATTTCTCAATGAGCGCGAAGAACAGATCATTGCATTTGTACGGAGTGCTCTTAAACCATCATAAAACGAAACCGATCGTATGAGAAATTTTTGGATCCGACTCACTTGCATCCTTTCATTGCCTCTGGCAGGCTGGAGTCAGAACATCACCCTGGAGTCCTGCCTGGAGCAGGCCGTAGCAACGAATCCGTTGTTCAGAATGCAGGAGCGGCTGCCTTCTATCCAGGAGGCACAGGCTAAACAGGTCACGGCGATGTGGTTACCTACCGTTAAGCTGGGAGGCCAGGCCACCTGGCAATCACAGGTTACTTCCGTGCCCCTGGAATTCCCGGGGATAGACATCCCCACACCTACCAAAGATCAGTACCGGGTCACGGCGGAAATCCAGCAGACCATCTGGGACGGGGGAATGATCCGGGCGCAGGAGAATCTTCTGGAGGCGCAGACCGCAGTACAGAAACAAAGCCTGGAGACGCAATTGTACAGCATCAAGGAGCAAGTCATCCAGACCTACTTCAACATCCGGCTCGCCCAGGATCAGCTGAATCTGTTGCGGACTCAGCAACAGTCCATCCAGGGCCGCTTAAAACAGGTGCATGATCTGGTAAATGCCCAGATCACCAGTATATCGGATGAGCGTCAGCTGCAGATGAAGGCCGAGGAACTGGCATTAAATATCCTGGATGCCAGAGCCCAGAAACAGGTCGCTCTGGATGCTCTGAAGACACTCACCGGTCAGCTTTACGATACTACGGCCGTTTTTGGTGACTTTGCCCCGGCTGCATCACCGGATGTACAGCATCCTATGGTCGAGCTCTATGCCCGTCAGACCGAGGCTACCAAAGCACAGGAATCCATCATCCTTCGTCAGAACCGGCCACAAATCGGTGCATTTGCCACGGCAGGTTATGGCCGGCCCGGATTGAACATGCTGAGCGATCAGTTCGATACTTATGCTATCGTGGGAGCACGGCTGACCTTGGATCTGTCCAAATTTTACAATGGCACCCAGAAACATGCTTTGGCGGTTCAGCGCCTCCAGCGTGATCAGATCCAGGATCAGCAGGACGCCTGGAAACAAAGTCAGGATGTACAACTGGAAAAAGAAGAAAATGCCCTGGCATCTGCACAGCGGTCACGCGATTCCTGGGACCGCAGACTGGTTTTGGCACAAGCCAATCGCAAGGATTACGAAGGCCGTTATGAGGCAGGGCTGGTGGCCTACAGCGAACTGCTCGACCGGATCACCGAAGAACAAACCGCAGAACAAATGGTGACGCAGGCAAGGGTCAGAGCCCAGTGGCAGGAAGCCCGGATAGCATGGCTGCAAGGCAAATTATAAGCGAATAATAATCGACAATTATCCCGAATGGGATGGTTAATATATCCTAATGTACTTAAATCAAGCTTTTTACGCATGAAAAAAGGAATAATATTTGGCATGATGGCCGGCCTGTGGCTATGGTCGGCATGTTCTTCCCAAAAGCTGGGATACGATGCCAGCGGTGTATTTGAAACCGAAGAAGTCATCGTGGCCGCCCAGGTATCCGGGTTGGTGAAATCATTGGATCTGGAAGAGGGCATGCACCTCGCCGCCGGGGACACACTGGGACAGGTGGACTGCGCCGGTCTGGAGCTCCAGAAAGAACAACTGGAAGCGAGCATCAATGCCCTTCAGATCAAGACCATGAGCGCGCAACCTCAAGTTGCCGTTCTCCAGCAACAGATCCAGGCCCAGGAAAAACAGGTGTCCGTTCTCGAGGCTCAGCGGGCCATCTGGATCAAGGAGAAAAACCGCGTGGAACCGTTGGTCGCCAGTAAATCGATTCCGGCTAAACAATTGGATGATATCACCGGACAACTGGATGTATTGCAGCAGCAAGTGGATCTGGCTACCCAACAGATCCAGGTGCTTAAACAGCAGATCAATGCACAGCAGTCGGTCACCCATGAACAAAATGAATCCATCCTCAGTGAAGGGGAACCACTGGTCAAAAGGGTGGCACAGATCCAGGATCAGATTGACCGGTGCAACATTGTCAATCCGATCGATGGTGTCGTCCTGACCCAGTATGTGGAGCAGGATGAAATGGTCAACCCGGGCAAACCCCTCTACCGGTTGGGTAACCTGAAGCAAATGATCCTCCGCGCGTATGTGACTGCTGATCAATTGCAGCAGGTCAAAGTCGGGGACGGTATCAACGTACGTATCGATGATGGTAACGGGGGCTTTAAATCCTACGCCGGTACCATCGAGTGGATCGCTGACGAAGCGGAATTTACTCCCAAAACCATCCAGACGAAAAATGAACGCAGTAGTCAGGTATACGCCATGAAAATTCGCGTGCAGAACGATGGACAAATAAAAATAGGGATGTATGGAGAAGTCGATTTCCAGTCAACCGGCAGTTGAGATCCGGCAACTTCGCAAAACCTACGACAAAGGTACCGTCGTGGCTATTAAAGGCCTGGACCTTTCTGTGGGTAGAGGAGAATTGCTGGCGCTGATCGGTCCGGATGGAGCGGGTAAAACTTCCCTGTTCCGCATATTGGCAACACTTATCCTGCCGGATGCAGGCCAGGTCGAAGTGCTGGGTTATGATGTGGTGAAAGACTTTCAGTCCTTGCGGCTGATCACCGGGTATATGCCGGGTCGCTTTGCCCTATACCAGGATCTCACCGTACTGGAAAACCTTAGCTTTTTTGCCACCGTCTTCAATACCACGATTGAAGCCAATTACGACCTCATCAAAGATATTTATGTTCAGCTGGAACCCTTCAAGCACCGGCGCGCCAGCCAGCTGAGCGGTGGGATGAAACAGAAACTGGCTTTGTGCTGTACGCTGGTTCACAAGCCTTCCATCCTGCTTCTGGACGAACCGACTACCGGGGTGGATCCGGTCAGCCGGCAGGAATTTTGGGACATCCTGTCCAAACTGAAAGACGATGGAATGACCATGATCGTAAGTACTCCCTATATGGACGAAGCGCGGCGTTGTGACCGCATTGCGATGATGGACCGGGGCGAACTGCTGGATATTTCCACTCCGGAAGCCCTGATCCATGGATTTGGCAAGCCGCTGTACGCAATCCAGAGCGACCGTATGTTTGCTTTATTACAGGATTTGCGAAAGTATCCGGTTACCGACACCTGTTTCGCTTTTGGGGAAGCACACCATGTCACCTTCAGGAAACCCATCCAGGTGGATGATCTGAGGGGCTACCTGCAAATGCAGGGGCACCATCACGTCGACATTGCACAGATTCAACCTACGGTAGAAGATTGTTTTATGGACCAATTAGCTTCCTGACCATGCATACACCCGTCATTCAGGTACGAGAATTAACCAAAAAATTCGGGCATTTCACCGCCGTTGATCACATTTCCTTTGATGTAAACCAGGGAGAGATATTTGGTTTTCTGGGAGCCAATGGGGCCGGTAAAACCACCGCGATGCGGATGATTTGTGGCCTGCTGACACCCACCTCGGGAAAAATCGACGTGCTGGGCCTGGATATCGAGACGCAAACCGATGCGGTCAAGCGGCAGATCGGTTATATGAGCCAGAAATTTTCCCTGTATGACGGTCTTACCCTAAGGGAAAACGTCCGCTTTTACGGCGGTATCTATGGAATGAACAAAGATCAGCTTAAACTCAAGATCAATGAGCTCGCGGAGAAACTGGGCCTGCAGGACAAGATCGACCATCAGGTGAGCTCCTTGCCTCTGGGCTGGAAACAGAAACTGGCCTTTCTGGTGGCCATCCAGCATGATCCCAAGATTGTCTTTCTCGATGAACCGACAGGAGGGGTGGACCCCATCACCCGCCGCCAGTTCTGGGAACTGATCTACGAGGCGGCTGAACGCGGCATCACGGTATTTGTAACGACGCATTATATGGATGAAGCGGAATATTGTGACCGGGTATGCATCATGGTTGACGGACGGGTAGCCGCCCTGGACCGCCCGGAAAACCTGCGCCATAAGATGGGTAAGGAGACCATGCATGACGTTTTTTATCAACTGGCCCGTGCGGCACAAAGACAGGAATAAGCATCAATGAAAACATTTTTGGCATTTATTCGGAAAGAATTCTGGCACATCCTGCGGGATCGCCGGTCGCTGATCATCCTTTTTGGCATGCCGGTGATGCAAATTGTCCTGTTTGGATTTGCATTATCCAATGAGTTGAAAAACAGCAAGATAGCCATTTTGGATGCCTCCCATGACCAGTACACCCAGCGCATCATTCAGCAATTGAATGCCAGTGAATATTTTACGGTCACGACCAGCATCCAGGATGAAAAAGAAATCGAACCGTTATTTCATAAGAATAAGGTAAAAATGGTGGTGGTATTTCCTGCCGGGTTTGCTGATTTGCTTTCCCACCAGCACCAGGCCACCGTACAGCTTATTGCTGACGCCACCGACACCAACACAGCTAATACGATGGTAAGCTATGCCAGTGCTATCCTTGGCAACTTTCAGAACTGGCTGCTGGCAGAGCAATCTCTGCCCTATACGATTCAGACAGAAACCCATATGCTATACAATCCTCAGCTGCGGAGTGCCTACAACTTTGTTCCAGGTTTGATGGCGATGATCATTATGATCCTGTCCGCTATGATGACGTCGGTTGCTATTGTCCGGGAAAGGGAGAACGGCAACATGGAGGTATTGCTGGTTAGTCCCCTGAAACCCATGTGGATTGTCGTCGCCAAAGCAGTACCTTATTTCCTGTTATCATTTATCAATGTTCTGATTATCCTATTGCTCAGTTATACGTTATTAAGTCTACCTGTCCACGGTAGTTTGATTTTATTCCTTTTTGCTTGTTTGATCTTTATCCTGACTTCTCTGGCATTGGGGTTATTAATATCCACAGTTGCCGGATCCCAGCAGGTTGCCATGTTCATGTCTTTAATTGGACTGATGATGCCAACGATTATCCTGAGCGGGTTTATGTTTCCGATAGAGAATATGCCCTGGGTTTTACGGGCGATATCACATGCAGTTCCGGCGCGATGGTTTTATACCATTGCTCAAAGCATCCTCCTGAAAGGGGTATCTATTTTTACGTTATGGAAGGAGTTACTTATCCTGCTGGGCATGGCCTTATTTTTCTTAGTGGTTAGCATCCGTCGCTTCCGGTTGCGATTAAATTGACAGTTGAATATGGGTACGTTCAAATATGTTCTCGAAAAAGAATTTCAGCAGATCCGGCGGAATCCGACCATTGTGCGAATGATGCTGGCAGTACCGATCATCCAGTTGATCGTATTGCCATTTGCTGCCGACTATGAGATCAAACAGCTTAATCTGGCAGTGGTTGACCAGGATCATTCCAGTTATAGCAGGGAGCTGATGGGAGAAATGACAGCATCCGGGTACTTTCAACTGGCTAATTATTCCTCCAGTTTTAATGAGGCTTTAGGAGCTGTGGAGCGTAATGAAGCCGATCTGATCCTGGAGATACCGGCTCATTTCGAGCGTGACCTGGTTCGTGAGGATGGAGCTACCCTTGCTTTGTATGCCAATGCCATCAACCAGGTCAAAGGCGGGCTGAGTCAGCTCTACGCGGGGCAGATCATCAGGCGTTTTAATAATCACATCCGGGCTGAGTGGGTCCAATGGCCGCGATACAGTCCGGTGGAAATGGTGCAGATCGAACCACAACTCTGGTTTAACCCGCACATCGATTACCATCTTTTTATGGTGCCGGGAATCCTGGCGGTACTTATCACCATGGTGGGCAGCTTTCTGGCATCCATGAACATCGTTCAGGAAAAGGAAGCAGGTACCATCGAACAGATCAATGTGACGCCAATAAAAAAATACCAGTTTTTGTTGGGTAAGATGATCCCATTTTGGGTCATGGGTATGTTTTCGCTTACTCTGGGTCTGGTGATCGCCTATGTGGTTTATGGTATTGTTTCAGTCGGTCCGCTGTGGGTAATCTATGCGTTCTCCGCTTTCTACCTGGCGGCTATCCTGGGAATAGGTCTGCTCATCTCTACTTTTGCGGATAACCAGCAACAGGCCACCTTCGTGTCTTTCTTTTTTGTGATGATATTCATTTTAATGAGCGGACTGTACACTCCGGTCGAAAGCATGCCTGGCTGGGCCAAGGTCATTGCTTACTCAAATCCGGTAACCTACATGATCGAAGTAGTCCGCGGGGTGATGATCAAGGGTGCCGGATTTATGGATATCCTGCCCTACGTTGGTATCATCGGGGCCTTTGGCATCTTATTTAATAGCCTGGCAGTATGGCGGTACCGGAAGACGGTGTAGCGGTTGGTCAGTATTCAGTAATCAGCAGTTCGTATTCAGTAGGGGGGCACACGAATCGAATTCGGGGAACTGGTTATTTTATGGTGTTCTGCTTATTATTCCTTCCGGGTGAAATTCAGCCTTATGCATCCTTGTTTTTTGCATCCCATTTTATGGATTAATTGCTACATTTAATGCAATACTTTAATAAATGCGTCCACTTATCTACATACCATCGATTGTTTTTGTTGTCGTACTGACCCTGCAATTACCATTTGTTTTCTGGCAAATAGAAGGCTTATACCGCCCCTCTGCCTTCATTTCTTCGGATGGTCAATTTGAATTCATCGGGTTGGCATGGAAAGGAAGAGGAATCCAGATGATGGAAACGAATTTTCCGGCTAAGAAAGAAAAAGTGAATGATGCCCGCATGCAGTTATTTCTGAAGTCAAAAATAAATCCATTTAAAATTGGGTTGTGGCGGGAGTAACTGTTTCACGCCAGATGGAAATATCCATACGAAGCATTTAAATGGGAAGTGAAGTAAATATAAAATGTCATAGATAGCATTGAATTTAATCTGTTGATAATTAGTCGATTATGGTGGATTCACTCGTTTTATTATTAATAACTGTTGGACTTTCTGCTAATCAAGATACGACGAAATTTTATTTATTTAATGATACGGCATTTCAGGAGACCAAATATGGATATTCAGTGGAAGATTATCGTTTTGGTCAAAATTTCCTTTTTAACAAAGAGAAACAAATCGGAACGCAAATACCATTGAGCGACTCGGGTGGAAAATGGGTCGTTGGAGATCTGGTTGATGAAGTTTGGGAATGCACCGGTGACGAAGTGACTACATCTTTAGGAACTTCCGGTGTGATCTATCAAAAAAAAGAAATTTCTCTTCAAGCCGTTGGAGGCGGATTGGACACATCCATTACGTATTATGTTTTAGGCAAGGTGCCTGATTACATCTATAATTACAACCCGCACATCTATTTCTTTTTAAACAGACATCTTAATCCGCATGAATTCCTTGATCCGGATTATTTGGATTTTCCGTTTGTTCTGGAAGTATACCGGTATATAGGAAGTGAAAAGATGGTTTTTAGGGAGGTAGATTCCATTGAAAGGATCCCGCAGGCGGGCTTCAGGATGCCCGACCTTTCGACATTCAGGATGCTATCCTATCCGGAATTCAGAAAAGAGCTGGATAGGGATCCGGAGAAAGAATAGTCCAGCTTGTAAACCTGGGATAAGTCTTTACCGCGGAAAAAACCCCATTATTTGTAGCTTTAACCATAACCAATGATTATGCGAAAGAATGTGTTGATACTCCTGGGATTCGTGGCCCTCGGATTAGTAGCGGTGGCTTGTGGCCATCAGGATTCCACGTTAGGTAGTGCTTCGGATATTGCGACCAAGGAAGAGCTGATCGCGCGCGCCGATTCCTTTGAGATGAATACGCCTTATGAACAGGTACCGGGAAATGCACTGTCCCACCACATCTCCGGCTTTGCCAAGATCCTGTGTTCTGCTGTATTCATTACCGGTTTGGATGCCGACTTTGCAGCAGAAAACATCGGATACTTCAGTGCACCTTACAAATACCGGAAAGAGATCATCAAGCGGGTTATCGACGAAGAAAAGAAAGAAGTGCGGCTTACGCTCCCCGACGGCACCGTACGGGTTGCGCGGTACTATGGGGATCAGGGTTGTGTAACTTTGCCGGAAGGGGTGGATTCCGTGTATTTCCGGCCGGTCGCTATCCAGAAGAATTTGCCCGATGCTGCGACCACACCCTGGCCGATGGGTGACCTGGTGCCTGGCGATCCCTGGCCAACGGAAGTGAATTTAGAAAAAGTAGAAGCCGCTCTGGACGCTGCCTTTGCAGACCCGAAGGGGATGACTGCGGCATTTGTGGTGACCTGGAAAGGCCGCCTGTTGGGTGAACGGTACCGAGATGGCATCACCATGCATACACCGCTGGAGAGCTGGTCAATGGGCAAGAGTCTGACGGCCACCTTGTTGGGGACGCTGATGCAGAAAGGAGTTTACACCCTGGACCAGTCAGCACCGGTGCCGGAATGGCAGGAGCCCGGAGATCCTCGTCAGGAAATTCGCATTAAAGATATTTTGCATATGTCTTCCGGGTTGCGCTTTCGGGCGCCTCAGGACCCGGATTACGATGAGTCATTGGGCTATCCGGACCATCTGTATGTCTATACCGATGCCGGTAACTCCTTTCATTGGGCAGCAACCCGCCCGCAGGAGTGGCCACCAAACACCATCGGCCGTTACCGGAACTCCGATCCGGTTTTGATCAATTACCTGGTACGGCTGGGTGTGGAGAACAACCTGCATGAGGACTACCTGAGTTATCCGCAGCGGGCATTGTTCGATAAAGTTGGCGTGCGTGATATGATCATGGAGACGGATCCAACCGGCAATTTCCTCTTGCAGGGCTATGAATTTGCCAGTGGCCGCGATTGGGCCCGTCTGGGTAATCTTTATCTCCAGGACGGCGTCTGGAATGGCGAGCGCATCCTCCCCGAGGGTTATGCTGCCTTTGTCAGTACACTGGCTCCTGCCTGGAAAGCTGACCGGAGGCCCATCTACGGAGGTTTCTTCTGGATCAATGGCGATGGAGGGTTTCCAATACCAAAGGATGCTTATTTTATGGCTGGCGCCGGCGGGCAATATACCATCATCATCCCTTCACACGACCTGGTGGTCGTACGCCTCGGACATTACAAAGGTGCCCCGGAAGGAGGAGAGGATCTGAATAAAGCATTAGCCTTGCTGATGGAGGCAGTGCCGGGAAAATCGTGATATCGCTGTATGCCGTTCGCTTTTCGCATGTGAACACGTAATACGTAAACACTACATAACTTAACCTAATCAAAGATTTGCATTTATATTGGGTACCAGATTTACTAAGTAGGAACTAATGCATGAATAGGAGCATTACTTTCAGAACAGATGAGGAATTGATCAAAGCCATAAAGGGCCCGGATGAAATGCGGAATCAAGCTTTGTATTTTGCATATTTCAAACTAGGGTGGCGAGATTCTGCTATTAATTTAGTGGCGAAATATGGAGGAGATATTCATGACGGTGATGAAATAAGTAACGATGCATTGGTAGCCGTAGATCGAAATATTAGAAATGACAAATTCAACCAGGAGTCATCCTTACTGACTTATTACCTTGCCATCGCGAAAAGGATTTGGTGGAAAAGAACCAGGAGAGATCCTAAATTCAAATCATTAGAATTCGAATTGGATCAGGAAAGTAG